>CAKKRK010000211.1 GCA_919902665.1 Nitrospiraceae bacterium | reverse complement strand
ATGACATTCTAGTCAACGGGCACAAACAAGTCTTTGTCGAGCGATTCGGACGGCTCGAACTCACGCCGATTCGGTTCAAGGACGATGCGCATTTAAAGAAAATCATCGAGAAAATCGTGTCGCGCATCGGGCGTCGGATCGATGAGTCGGTGCCGATGGTGGATGCCCGGCTCGCCGATGGGTCCCGCGTGAACGCGATTATTCCGCCGTTGGCCATCGATGGTCCGTCGCTTTCGATCAGAAAATTCAGCAAAGACCCGCTGCAGTTGCACCACTTGACCGAGAAACGGTCGCTCACTCCGGAGATCGGAGAACTCCTCAAGGCCATCGTCCAGTCGCGATTGAATGTCCTGATCTCCGGCGGAACCGGCACCGGCAAAACCACGATGCTGAACATCCTGTCCGGATTCATCCCCAATAATGAGCGGATCGTGACAATCGAGGATGCGGCTGAATTGCAACTTCGTCAGGAGCACGTCGTCCGTTTAGAAACCCGCCCTGCGAATATCGAAGGGAAGGGCGAGATCGCGCAACGTGAACTCGTGAAGAACGCCCTACGCATGCGCCCAGACCGCATCATCGTCGGTGAGGTCCGCGGTGCCGAGAGTTTGGATATGTTGCAGGCCATGAACACCGGTCATGACGGCTCGCTGACGACTGTCCATGCCAACACCTGCCGGGACGCCCTCACAAGAATTGAAACACTGGTCTCAATGGCCGGCTTCAACCTGGCCCCCAAGGCGATGCGGCATTATATTTCGTCGGCGCTGGACGTGATCATCCAGATTGCCCGCTTATCGGACGGCACAAGAAAGGTGATCAGTGTGCAGGAGGTTGTCGGTATGGAGGGGGATTTGATTACCTTGCAGGAGCTGTTTACATACCAGCAAACCGGCTTGGATGAAAATCGAAAAGTCAAAGGGCGCTTCAAGGCAACCGGTGTCAGGCCGAAGTTCGCGGAACGGTTGGCCGCTAAGGGCATCGCTCTTTCAGCGAACCTGTTTGACCCAACGAAGGTGTACGAATGTTAACTGCGCTGATCGGCCTCGGTATCTTCGGCACCATCTTACTATTCATGTATGCCTGTACCACGGCCTATCGTGTGCTGGCCCCGCGCGGAGTCGACCGGGCGGTTGAACGGATTCAGAACTGGTCTTCACCGATCGAGCCGGCGCAATTGGACATCGTGCGCAACGAATCCTTGAGCGAAATTCCCTGGTTGAACGACCTACTCAAGAAAACCAGGAGACTCCAAGTATTGCGAGTGCTTCATCAACAGGCGGACTGTCGAGCGCCGTTGGGGCTGTTCGTGTTGGCAGCTCTGGCTCTTGCAACGAGCGGATTCTTGCTGGCCTTGTCGATGAGGCAGACATTCGTGCTCGCGCTCCTGTTCATGGTCTTGTTGGGAGCCATGCCCTATGTCTATCTTCTGTGGCGCAAGAATCAGCGGCTCGCCATGTTCGAACGGCAGCTCCCTGAGGCGTTGGAACTTGTCTCGCGAGCGTTACGGGCCGGCCATGCCTTTTCCGTTGGGCTGAAAATGGTCGGAGAAGAGGCGGCGGATCCGATCGGCAAAGAGTTCAGGCAGATGTTCGATGAGGTCTCGATGGGCGTGTCGCTTCCCCAAGCGCTCGATAATATGACCAGCCGGGTGGACAGCGTCGATCTGCGGTTCTTCATCACATCAGTTTTAGTTCAGCGTGAAACCGGAGGAAACCTGGCGGAGATCATCGATTCGCTGGGCGGATTGATCCGTCAACGATTTGAGTTACAGCTGCGAGTCAAGGCGCTTTCCGCGGAAGGGCGGATGTCCGCAGCTGTGCTCTTAGGGCTCCCGATTGTAGTCGGGATCGCGCTTTTCAAAATGAATCCAGACTATATGAGTTTGCTGTTTACCGACCCTACTGGTCAAAACCTGGCGACTGTCGGGAGTATCATGATGGTCGTCGGAGCGGTGGTGATGAAACGCATGGTGGACATCAAGGTCTAAGGAGCGACACATGGAACTCCCTGTTGTTGTAGCGTTGGTGACATTTCTGGCGGTAATGCTATCGGGAACAGCACTATATCTGTACCTGGAACGGAAAGAGCTCGTAGAGACCTGGCGTCGCCGTGCTGAGGGTCACGGCGAAGGGCTTAAAGCGGAGCAACTCTCCGGAAACATCCTTGACGCCGCTCACGCGCAGCTGCAGGCCGTGCTTGAGTGGTTTGCCAAGTGGAATCAACCTTCCAATGTGGAAGAAACCAAAGCGACGCGCCGCCTGTTAGTGACCGCCGGCTACCGGAGCAGAAAGGCGCCGGTCTTTTTCATCGGTTCAAAATTGTTGTTGGCCGTTGTGCTGGTGATCTTGTTAGCGATGGTTCCCGTGAAACTCCTCGGCTTTCCCAGTACCACCACCTTGCTCTTTTATTATATCTGTCTTGCTGCCTGTGGGTACTATGCTCCATCGCTCTGGCTGAGGCGTGTGATTGCCGACCGACAGGATGCGCTGCAACGGGCCATCCCTGATGCATTGGATCTCATGGTGGTCTGTGTCGAAGCAGGATTAGGATTAGATCAAGCGATCGGGCGTGTTGGGCAGGAGGTCAGTCAGGCGCATCCCGCTCTCGGAGATGAGTTGAATATACTGTCGCAGGAACTCAGAACCGGGGTGCAGCGGCAAGCTGCGCTGCGGAATCTTGCCCATCGTACTGACCTTGAAGAAGTCAGAAATTTAGTGGCCCTTCTGGTGCAGACCGACCGGTTCGGGACCAGCATCGGTCAGGCCCTTCGAGTCCATGCGGATTCCATGCGGACCAAGCGTCGTCTCAAGGCGGAGGAACTGGCAGCAAAGTTACCCGTGAAGCTCTTACTCCCCCTCATCTTCTTCATTTTCCCAAGCATGTTTATCGTGACGATCGGCCCTGCCTGTATTAGGATGGTGCGAGTGCTATTCCCGGCGATGACTGGTCATTAGTTCTTTCCGTCCATCAGAGGAAGGCGAGAGTGGGTTCTTCGTCACTGCGAACGCTCGGCAGCGCGGCCCTATTACGCCGCGCACTGCCTAGTGGAGAATTCTCAGGCAGGCCTGGCGGGCAGTTCCAGGTGGACTCGACGGCGTGGGGTATCCTTGCCCTCACAGCATGTGACGGGTCCGCTGAGCTGCTCGATCAATCGCGGCACTTGTTGATGCGTGAGCAGCTTCTAGACGGCCGGCTCTGTGTGAACAAAACCCATCCCGCTTCCTATTGGCCAACCTCTTTGGCGATTCTGGCCTGGCAAGATTCGCAGTCCTGCAGCGAAGCGCAACAACGGGCCATCCGCTTTCTGCTGGACACGACCGGCTTTCACTTTCCTCGCGAATCTGACGCACCATCGGCGCACGATAGTCAGCTCAAAGGCTGGCCCTGGGTCGATGAGACCCATTCATGGGTTGAACCGACAGCGATGTCTGTGATGGCGCTGCGAGCGACGGGGTACGGTCGGCATGATCGTGTCCAGGAAGCCGTCCACATGTTGCTCGACCGTCAATTGCCCCACGGGGGCTGGAACTACGGAAACACCCTCGTCTTTGGGAAAGAGCTTCACCCCATGCCGGAAAGCACCGGCGCTGCGTTAGCCGGACTCGCTGGAGATGTGGATCGGAAGAAGGTGGCACGCAGTCTTGACTATCTTCAGGGGGAGGTCGATCGGTTGCGCACGCCGATCTCGCTTGGGTGGGCTTTGCTCGGTCTCGCAGCCTGGCGGATGGCACCGCCGAATGCCGCAACCTTGGTTGAACGATGTTTGGCAAATCAGAAACGGTACGGCGAGTATGAGACATCGGCACTTTGCCTGCTCGTCCTTGGCGCGCTGGCGATGGAAATGGGCGGCCAGATCCCGTTGCTAACGGCTTCTGTGTATAAGGGCCTTCCTCTAGCTCTCACACAATAGTTAGGAGCCTTATGGAGACTCAAACAGATTCCGGAACGAATGTGGGCCTGACTCGTCGTGATGTGTTGCGAGCTGCCGCAGCCGGTCTGGTGATTGGCACAGGACTGCTGGTAGTCCCCAAGCGGTATTTCCGGCTGCCACAACAGGCTCAAACCTTTGTGGCCAAAGTGGACCATTATCAGTTCGATATCGCCGGTGTCCTCACTCTAGGAATGATGGAGTTGGGCATCAGTAGAAAGGAACTACAAGGGAAGCGGATTCTGCTCAAGCCGAACCTGGTTGAAACCGCTTCAGGGGCACCGCATATTAATACCCATCCACTTGTCCTACGTGGAGCCATTGAGGCATTCCTTCGCTTAGGCGCCGCTACCGTGATGGTGGCTGAGGGGCCAGGACACCGGCGTGACACCTTGGCTGTCTACGAAGAATCTGGCCTCGCCGATGTGTTGACCGAGGATCGGATCACATTTCACGATCTCAACTACATCACCGGCTATGAGTTGCCGAATGCCGGCAGTCAGACCACCATGAAGACCCTGACCTTTCCTGGACTGTTTCAAGAAGTGGATTGGATTGTGTCCATGGCAAAACTGAAAACCCATCATTGGACCGGCGCCACACTCTCGATGAAGAATCTCTTCGGGGTGATGCCAGGCCTGTATTACGGCTGGCCAAAGAATGTCCTGCACAAGGTAGGGATACAGAATTCGATTCTGGATATCAATGCGACGCTGAAGCCTCATTTTGCGATTGTCGATGGGATCATCGGGATGGAGGGGGATGGGCCTATCATGGGGAGCCCCAAACAGGTAGGGGTGTTAGTGATGGGACGAAATCTCCCCGCCGTTGATGCAACCTGCTGCCGGATTATGGGTATTGATCCATATAAAGTCTCCTACCTGGAGCGGGCCGACAATTGGTTGGGGCCGATCGGTGAGAGATCAATTGAACAGCGTGGAGAAACTATTGCCTCCGTACAGACCAATTTCGAGTTGATCGACACGATCCCGGCTCAACAAGGGATTCGCCTCACATAAAAAGGTACGCCATGCGTAAGATGGTTCTACTCATGTTTTTACTGTGCCCTGTCGTCGTCTATTCGAAGGAGCCTGAAACACCACCAGCACAGGAAGAGCCGAGGCTGTACGATCACTACCTGAGCCTGCAACGTATGCAAGAAAGTATGGCGGGCCATTCATTGGAAGAACAGACACGATTGCAACCGCATCTTAAACGTGCGGAACAAAAAGCCTGCGAGCAGGTGCGGCGGGAGCGACAGGAGGGAGTGCCAAAAGAAGACTATCGCCGACAGGGCGGAGACCAATTTCTCGTATTCGCCCAGCAGCTCGAGCAGTATTGTCAGACGTTACGCTAACTGCCGGCTCCATCTGTATTCTAACTATCCGCTTTATCTCCTCGGTACGATCGATACTTTCTCCACTGAGCCACTTTTTCGGCATCAGTATCCATAGGCCAGATTGGATCTGCATTCATTGGCGTTCGGTCTGCCCTCCATGCGTCTTCCACGCTTCTATCGGCTGCTGTAAGGAATCGGCTCATACGCCGACCAATTAATACGAAACGACATTGACAGAACAACGAGGAGCCACCATGATACGCTACGCCACTGCTATGACGACCCCAGTCTCAAATCAGAGTGACTCCCGCAGAACGCATCTAGGGAAGATCTCTCTTGCGGTTGTCATCGTCCTAGCCATCGGCGCCTTCCTGTATTTTGATCTGGGCCGATGGTTGTCTTTGACCGCGCTGAAAGAGAATCGGGACAGCTTGTTGGCCTTCACGGATGCCAACTTCGTTTCAGCGGTGGGAGTCTTCATCGCGAGTTACGTGATCGTTGCTGGGTTATCACTGCCAGGGGCGGTCATCCTTACTTTGGCCGGTGGGTTCTTGTTCGGTGCCGCCATGGCGGCGCTGTTCGTGAATGTTGGAGCGACAACCGGGGCGACTCTCGCATTTCTCACCGCACGGTATTTGCTGAGAGATACGGTTGAACAAAAGTTCGGCAAATGGTTGGGGCCATTCCAAGAAGGATTTGCCAAGAACGCGTTCAGCTACTTGTTGACCTTGCGACTCATCCCACTCTTTCCCTTCTTCGTGGTGAACCTTGTGTCCGGACTCACGCGCGTAAACGTCGGGACCTATGTCGCCGCGACGGCACTCGGCATCATCCCTGGTTCGTTCGTCTATGCCTATGCGGGACGCCAACTGGGGACGATCAATTCGTTACAGGAAATTGCGTCACCCAACGTGATTGGTGCCTTTGTGCTGCTGGGACTCCTGGCGTTGGTGCCTGTTATCTATAAGAGAGTGGCGGCCAAACGAGCGTGATGAACCATCCATCGAGTGACAATTCACACCGAAGGGTGTCTCGCTATGATGACCGAACCTCTACTAAGGATCGCTGGAATGAATGAGCACGATCAGTCTCTGATCCTTCCGAACGACGAGCATAATCAGCAACTTGTCGCCAATGTGCATCCGTCTGACTGGGTCAATCCAGAGCCGACTGGCCGCTACAACATCGTGGTGGTTGGAGCGGGAACTGCCGGATTGATCACGGCCGTCATCGCCGCAAGCCTTGGAGCCAAAGTCGCATTGATCGAGAACCATCTGATGGGTGGAGACTGTCTCAACGTTGGGTGCGTACCGTCGAAAGGAGTGATCCGAGCAGCGAGGGTGTGGGCCGATCTCCGGAAAGCCTCGGAGTATGGCCTCCATATTCCCGCCGGAGTGAAGTATGACTTCGGTGCGGTCATGGCTCGGATGCGCAAGCTACGTGCCCGCATTAGTCACAACGACTCTGCCCAGCGCTATACCAAACTCGGCGTCGACGTGTACATCGGCAGCGGACGTTTTGTCGGTTCCAATACGGTCCAAGTAGAAGGGCCTGCAGGCGACCGGATTCTAACATTTGCAAAAGCCGCGGTTTGCACCGGCGCTCGTGCAACAGCACTGCCAACTCCGGGGCTCCAGGAAGCAGGATATCTTACAAATGAAACCATCTTTTCGCTCACGGAACTGCCTCAGCGTATCGGAGTGATCGGGGCCGGTCCCATCGGATGCGAGTTGGCTCAGGCCTTTGCTCGCTTTGGGAGCCAGGTGTATCTGATCGAAGCGACTCACGGCATCATGCCAAACGAAGATCGCGATGCGGCAGGCATCGTGGAGCAACAGATGGTCCGCGATGGCGTGAAGCTCCTCTGCTGTGGAAAAGACCTGAAGGTACTCAAGGCAAATGACGACAAGCGATTGATGGTCGATTCGCACGACCAGCAGTACGATGTACCGGTTGACGAAATTCTTGTCGGAGTCGGACGGACACCGAATGTGGAGAAAGTCGGATTGGAGGCTGCGGGAGTTCACTATGACAAGAACGGAATCAAGGTCAATGCCAGATTACAGACATCGAATCCTAATATCTACGCGGCAGGCGATGTCTGTTCACGCTACAAATTCACACATGCCGCTGATGCTATGGCTCAAATTGTCATCCAGAACGCGCTGTTCCCACATCCGTTGAGTTTGGGCTATGCCAATGTCGAGGCATTGGTGATGCCGTGGTGCACCTTTACCGAACCGGAAGTCGCCCATGTCGGGATGTACGAAAAAGAGGCGAAGCAAAAAGGCTTCGAAGTGGAAACCTATACATATAAATTGGATGAGGTTGATCGAGCAATTCTGGATGGAGAAGAAGAGGGGTTTGCGCGAGTTCATATTCAAAAGGGGACGGACAAGATCCTGGGTGCGACGATCGTGGCTGCTCATGCCGGCGAGATGATCAGTGAATTCTCCGTTGCGATGAAAGCGGGCGGAGGAGCCAAAACGATCGCCGGGACCATCCATCCCTATCCGACCCAAGCAGAAGTGAATAAGAAGGTTGTGAATCTCTGGCGGAAAGCACATTTTTCACAAGGCACGAAAACTATCCTGGTGAAGCTGTTTGCTTGGATGAGGAGATGAGGGGCGAGGAGGCGAAATGAGGCGGAATCCCATCATCAATCTTGTCCTCATGATCTGCGCGGCGTTGCCGGCTGTATCAGTGCAGGCGCAAAGTCCAACCACGGTGGAGGTTGCGCGATTTTCCATAAGCGAACCGGGAGCGAGTCTGCCGGACGGGTGGAAACCGCTGACCTTCAAGAAGATCCCCAAACTGACGACGTACGAACTGGTGAAAGATGGGGCCCAAGTCGTCGTCAAAGCCATGAGCGATTCATCGGCATCAGGCTTGACTAAAGAGGTCCGAATCAATCCGAAAGAATTTCCAATCGTGCGATGGCGGTGGAAAGTCGACAATCTGCTCCAAAAGAGCGATGCCACTAGAAAAGACGGGGATGACTACCCGGCCCGACTCTATATCACGTTTGAATACGACCCTGATAAGGTGAGTTTTGGAAAGAAGATCAAGTATAAGGCGGGCCAGGCACTGTTTGGGGATATTCCGATCGGAGCCATCAGCTACGTGTGGGAAACAAAGGCTCCGGTTGGGGCCATCATCGACAATGCCTATACGGATTTTGTCAAAATGGTCGTCGTGGAAAGTGGTCCGAGCAATATCGGTCTCTGGGTCGATGAAGAACGGAACATCTATGAAGATTACAAGAAGGCTTTTGGGGAAGAACCGCCGATGATTAATGGTGTCGCCATTATGAGCGATACGGACAACACGAAGGAACGAGCTACCGCCTACTACGGCGATATTGTGTTTATGAAAACGCATTAAGAAGAGCCACGCAACACGCCTCGATCTCGTTCCAACCCTCTGCTCATTGAACAAACTACGTTCAAACACATCCATAGTCGAATCCCACACATTCCATCATCCTTCTGTTTCCTGGCTATTGAATCCTCTTGGGGGCTGGAGGCCGACGTCCCAAGCCTCAACTTTGTGACAGAAATGTGATGCTTTCGCGAGAACGGCGTGACATGGCGACGCTATCGTGGAAGGGTCGATTTCTTGCAATTTATCCATAAACTAAGGAGGATGGGATGATACGTAAATTGATCATGGGTGCGCTGGTAACAGCGATCACTCTTTCTGGGTGGGTAGCCAGCTCGGTATTCGCCAATGAAGAATGGCAATGGCCAACAGTCTACACGATGTCGAATGAGACAGACGGCAATGCGGTCTTGGCATTCCGGCAGCATGGAGACACGCTGGTTCCTGCTGGATCGTTTCCAACAGGGGGAAAGGGGTCAGGAGGCGGCCTGGGCAATCAAGGCGCGTTAGCTTTCAGCAATGATGGCGACGCCCTCTTAGTCGTGAACCCAGGCAGTCATGATATCTCGGTGTTCGAAATCAATGGACGTCACCTGAAGCTGGTAGACCGGGTGCCTTCCGGGGGAACCAGCCCCATCAGCATTGCCACGCATGAGGATTATGTCTATGTATTGAACGCAGGGGGGCAGGGTAACATTGCGGGGTTCGAACTGACGCAGCACAACAAACTGAAGCCTATTGCTGGATCGATTCAGCCGCTCAGTGGGGCCAACACCGCGCCGGCGCAAATCTCGTTCAATCTCTCGGGCGATACGCTGGTCGTGACTGAAAAAGCCACGCAGATTATCGACACCTATGCGGTGGATGAAGACGGTGTGGCATCTGCGCCAGTTTCGCAGCGATCCAACGGCCAAACCCCGTTCGGCTTTTCCTTTACTCCGCGAGGAGTGTTGGTGGTCAGTGAGGCCTTCGGAGGCGCACCGAATGCGTCGGCGGTATCTTCGTACAGCCTACGCGATGGACAATTGACCGTCCGGAGCGGGTCGGTCTCCACCACACAAACGGCCGCGTGCTGGATCGTGATTACCAAGAACGGAAAGTTTGCGTATGCCAGTAATACCGGCAGTAACAACATTTCCAGTTATCGAGTGAGAAGTGCGGGGCGGTTAACGCTACAGGAAGCGGTGGCAACGCCCACTGGGGCTGGTCCCATTGACATGGCCTTGAATCGAAATAGCCGGTTTCTGTATGTGCTCAATGGAGGGGCCCATTCGATCGAGGCCTTTCAGGTCAATCGAGCCAATGGGCACTTGACCCAAGTGACTGGCGTTTCGGGCCTGCCTAATGGGGCCAATGGCCTTGTTGCGCGATAACCGCCCCCGAGGTCAGGTCCCTAGTCTCAGGACCACTCAGAAGTCTCGCGTAGGCGAGGCTTCTGAGTGTCTGAGGACGGTCGAGTCGGTACGAGTACTGGATCACTCGCACTGGCGCTGGGCAGGTCATGGTCAATTGCTTGGCGGTGGACAAGCTGGAGAAAACATGGCGTCTCGTACGATTCTTGTAGTTGAAGATGATCCTGATATCGCCCAGCTGGTGCAGCTGCATCTGCGCGATACTGGATATGAAGTTGATCTGGCACAGGATGGTCCAGCAGGACTTCAGCAGGCCCTTGCCAAGTCCTATGACTTGATCATTCTCGATCTGATGCTTCCGGGAATGGATGGACTAGAAGTGTGCCGAAAACTGCGCGCCTCATCGAAGTATAGTCTGGTCCTGATGCTCACAGCCAAATCAACAGAACTGGATCTTGTGTTGGGACTGGAAGTCGGTGCAGATGACTACCTCACCAAGCCCTTCAGCATCTTGGAGCTTCTTGCACGAGTAAAAGCCTTGTTTCGGCGTATGGACGCGCTTCGCGCACAGGCTCCTCTCGCCAAGCCCCTCACCATTCGCGCAGGCGACCTCGTGATCGAGGTTGATAAACGAAAGGTTCAGCTGCGCGGTCGATCGATCGAGTTGACGGCCAAAGAGTTTGACCTCTTGCTCCAATTTGCCCAACACCCTGGCCAGGTCTATACCCGTGCCGCACTCTTAGATACCGTGTGGGGGTACTCACACGAAGGATATGAGCATACCGTAAATTCCCACATCAATCGGCTGCGGGCTAAAGTTGAGGACGATAGCAGCCGGCCTCGGTACATTTTAACCGTGTGGGGAGTCGGCTATAGTTTTTCCGAAGAATGGTCTGAACGGTAGGACATGTTCAACACGCTGTATGGAAAGTTAGCGACCGTTCTTTTTGGACTCTTTTGTGTGATCGGAGCCGTGGCCATCATGCTCACGTTCTTTGCCACCCAATTATTCTTCCAAGAAGGCAGCCAGAAGCTGAACCGGACCTTAGCCGAGCGGATAGTGTCCGACAAGGTCCTCATGCAAGAGGGGCAAGCCAATGACGAGGTGCTGAAGGAAATCTTTCACGAGCTCATGGTGATCAATCCCAGTATTGAACTATATCTGCTTGATCCTCAGGGTACCATTCTGACCTTTTCGGCTCCCCCTGAGAAGGTCAAACGACAGCACATCTCCCTCGATCCACTCCAGCGTTTCCTGTCTGGTGCCGAGGACTTCCCTATTCTTGGGGATGACCCACGTGATCTCACGCGTCAGAAGGTATTTTCTGTTTTTCCGATTGAGACGTTGGGAGGTTCCATCGAGGGCTATCTGTATATCATCGTGGGCGGGGAGGAGTTCGATTCGGTCATGCAGATGCTGAAAGAGAGTTATATTCTCCGGTTGAGTATATGGACCGTCGGGGCCATCCTGGTACTGACCCTCCTCGCCGGGCTGCTCTGTTTGAAACTCTTAACGCGAAGACTCAACTCCCTGGCCTTGGCGATGGATACCTTCAGGCATGGCGAACTCTCCGCACAGGTGGACGTCTCGTCTCACTCGGATGCTCGACCATCTGCAGCCGGGCGAGGGGATGAGATTGATCAGCTGGAGACGACCTTTGCACGAATGGCCGAGCTCATTCGTCAACAAGTGCACCAGTTGGAAGAGACCGATCAGTTGCGGCGGGAATTGGTGGCCAATGTCTCACATGATCTGCGCACCCCCGTCACAAGCCTCCAGGGCTATCTTGAGACCTTGCTGCTAAAGGAAGGCACGCTCTCGTCTCAAGAGCGACAGCGGTATCTGGAAATTGCCACGGCACAAAGCAAACGGCTGGGAGATCTGATTGCGGAACTGTTTGAACTCGCCAAGTTGAATTCGCAGGAAATGAAGCCTCGTATCGAATCGTTTTCACTGAGTGAACTGGTGCAGGACGTCGTTCAAAAGTTTCGGTTGGCTGTTGAAGCCAAACAGATGACGCTTCAGGCAACGCTGGGTGAAGATCTTCCGTTTGTCTCAGCTGATATCGGACTGATCGAACGGGTTCTCGAAAACCTGATTGAGAATGCCCTCAGATACACGCCACAAGGGGGACGGATCACGGTGATCCTGAGCCGCATGGGCGAGAAGATCATGACACGGGTCACGGATACTGGCTGCGGTATTCTACCGGAAGACCTGCCGCATGTTTTTGACCGGTACTATCAAGTCGGAAAGAAACATCACAGTCATGACAAAGGGGCCGGGCTCGGGCTCGCAATCACGAAGCGAATTCTAGAGCTGCATGGAAGCGCTATTGAGGTGCAGAGTGCCGTCAATCAAGGGACGACCTTTTCCTTTCAACTCGTCGTTGCCCAGCCGAGCGTCCTGCCGGTTGCTACAGTAACAACAGAACACTCACCTCACAGGTAGAGTTTCCGGTCACATATCACATCTTCCCGTCCTGGTCCTCATCACTCACCTCACACGGACAAGCCGCGTTTTCTGATGAGCCATGGCGTGATCGCACGGCCATGTGTCCAGAAAATGATCAGTCTGTGACGAAGACGTCATGATTTCGTGACAGTTCTTTGATCATTTCCTGCGAACATCCCGATGAGTCCATCGTGCTTTCACGGGTAAGGGCTGAATCGATTAGTTTCATCAGAACACTCTCGTATTGGAACACAAACGTCGAAGGCGACCGTAGAGTGGAGAATGGGTATGAGTGCAAACGTGACAAGGGATACAGGCTCGATTTCTCCTACTGTATCAGCGGGGAACGGATCCCGCTTGATGAATGATGAGGATCGGCTTGTGTCACAACTGCGGGCAGGGGAGGAAGAAGCATTTGAAGCCGTCGTCACCCACTACCAGGAAACACTCATCCGAATGGCCATACGCTATGTAGCCAATCGAGCAACGGCAGAGGAGGTCGTGCAGGAGACCTGGATCGCGGTCATGATCGGGCTGAATCGGTTTGAAGGCCGGTCGTCCCTCCATGCGTGGATCTGTGCGATTCTCATCCACAAGGCGAAGGATCGAGGTGTTCGAGAGAAACGGCAGAAAGTCTTCTCAGACTTTAATTTGGAAACCAATGACTGGAGTGGCGAAATCAACCTATCCTGGTTTCGTCCGTGCAAGGAGTGGCCAGGGCCTGCGGAATTCTCACAGCATCTTTGGGACGATCGAACGCCTGAGAAACTGTTGGCATTAAGGGAGGCTACAGCCTGCATGTGGCACGCGATCGAGACCCTACCCCCACCTCAGAAGGAAGTCCTGATTCTGCGCGATGTGCAGGGCATACACACCAAAGAAGTGTGTCGGCAACTGAAGATTTCTGAAACGAACTTCTATGTACGGTTACATCGTGCTCGGGAACGCGTGAAAGTGGCGGTCGAGGCTGCGCTGGGATGAGATGAGGTCTGACCTCGGTCGTCAGCGTAGAGACCACATCTCGCTTGAAGAGAGCAAGTGGGATGACATCGCATTCTGACTTGCATGGACAATGGGCAACGCATAGTGTACGTACGATGGTGAAGCTGAGAATCAGAGTATCGTGTCAACGACGGCGCTTCAGCCTCATTATGATAATGGTGTCCCAGGCTGTAAGAAATTGAACGGGTATCCGACACATGTTTGGAGACAGAGCAGCCCGCTTCAATTGAGGCGGGCTGCTCAGGAGTCGATCATTGAATAGAGTTGGCGAAACGACCGTGGGTGATTTCAGCGCGTACACGGTCCCCAACTTTCTTACTGCCGCGCAGTTGCTTGGTTTCCCGGCTGATGTAAAGCTGGACCTGATTTCCGTCGTAGTCTTCGACCGTGTAGACATCGCCTTTGATGTGCTTAAGCGTGCCACCGATTGTCTTCCATGCCGGACCCGGCTTATGGTCCGATCGATCAGTAGTGGAGAGGGAGGCTGTTTCTGGTGTTGATACCATCACCTCTGCTGTGGCTGACGAATAGGCACCCGACTTTTTTCCGTCCTTTGAGCCAGCGGTTGCCGTAAAAGGTATCATCGTAGAGAGAATCGCTACGCCACCAAGGATAACCGGAAAGATGTTCCTGCGAGTGATGTTCATCTTATACCTCCTGGTAGAAAGCCATGCATGGTGAACCACCGTTCGTTCAGCAAAGGATATGCCGTTCGAGATTCGCAATACCCATAAGACTCTCAATAGGTTACGAAACAGGACTGATGGAGCACATGGAGTCTTGAGAAGCCCAGGGAGAAAAATGGCACGTCATTGGGCAGAACTGCACAGCGACCACCAGACGGACTGGTCATGCTGATACACATCGAACGATCACAGCCTCAGGCAAATCCACAGGTCGATAGGCATTCTACGGAGAAGAATGGGAAACCCCGCCTTCCTCAAGCTCTATGGGGTGGACTGACCAATCTGGTGCTGAGGCGTCCGCTGCTGGCCGTGTTTCAAGTGAACCTTCGATGCAATTCTTCCTGTGGCTACTGCAACCTTCCGTTGAATGAAGGTCGGTATGAGATGTCACGAGAGGAGATCCGGACCGTCTTTGCCGGCCTCTACAAAGACGGTCTACGCTTTGTGTTCGTGCAGGGCGGTGAGCCGCTCTTGCGACGCGACTTGCCTGACATTCTTCAAGATTTAGTTGAGATAGGATTTCGCCTCACGCTGATTACGAACGGAACGAAGCTGACCTCGCGCCTCGTGCAGCAATTCGACGATCTCTCCGTATCCCTCTCGATTAGCCTCGACACCCTGAATCGCAACACGTACGAACGTATCCGAGGTGCCGATCAACTTCCCACGGTTCTTGCCGGTCTGGATCTTCTCCAGCACTATCGCCGTCCAAAATTCATCACCTGTATCGTGAGCGAGATCAATCGGGATGAGGTGACCGAGGTAGTTGCGTTTGCCAGGCAATGGGGTTTCTTGCCAGTCGTCGGTGCATACCATTGGGATGTAGGACTATATGGCAAGCAGGATGGGACGTTGATGTATGACCGTCAACAGGCCAGGCTAGTCTTCCAACGATTGCTTGAGGAGGAGGCACTGCCTCCTGGCTATCTTCGGCAATATGCGAAGGACAATGTGGCATGGCTAGGTGGAGAAACCCTGAAGCCTTGCGATGCAGGACGGTATAGTATTGCGATCGATGCCTCCGGGAACGTCTCACCCTGTTTATCACTCCCAGAAGCTGGGAATCTGCTCCATTCGTCGCTCAGTGAGATACTTGAGGGGTTCGATCGACGAGGGATTCAGCATTGTTCCAATCAGTCGTCCTGTAACAGACTAGATGGGCGGGTCATCGGGTCAATCCTGCGACATCCCATCGCAGCCTGGCAAACACCAGTGACATGGTAAGTCAAAAGAGGGTTGTGATGAGGTGGATCCTGCTGAGTTTGGCCTTCCTGGTTGGAGGCTGTTCAACCGTTCCAACAACATTCACACCTGCCGAACCTATTCCCGTCGGTGAGTTTTCGCACAAACTATTGAGTCAAATATTAGAAGCACATGTACGTCAGGGCGTCGTCGATTATCCGGCGATTCAGCTGGACGATCGACTGCCAGTCTATCTTGCACAGGTCGACCGAGTAGATCCAAACGCGTTGGCTACGCGCAATGAACAGCTAGCCTTCTGGATCAATGCGTACAACGCCTTTGCCGTCAAAGGCATCCTCCATCATTATTCACCGGCGAGCTATGTCGGACGCTATCGCTATTTCATCGGGCGGGACTATCATGTCGGTGGGGAAACCATCAATCTCTATGATCTTGAACGGCAGGTGCTAATCAAGCAGTTTCAGGAACCATTGATCCATTTTGCCATTGTGTGCGCCTCCGCCTCCTGCCCCAAGCTTCAGTCCTGGACCTATGAGCCGGATCAACTCAACATCCAGTTGGATCGCGTGGCCAGAGACTTCGTCAATGATCCCACGCGCAATCGTTTCGACCGCAAGAACAAAGTTGCGTCGCTCTCGATGATCTTCAAGTGGTTTCATGATGATTTTTCGAGAGCGGCCGGCTCAGTCCTGACCTATATCACTCGCTACGTGAGCGATCCTGAACTGGTCCAGGACCTGATGCGATCGGACTATCGCATCGAGTATCTCGACTACGATTGGAGCTTGAACGGCATTCCGCCAAAGGAGATGATCGATGCTGGCCGGTCCTGATGAGAGAGAGCCCATTGCCAGGCTGTTGACATTTCTAGAGCATGGCGAACGGATGGCCCACGATTGCGCACAAACCCAAGCCGCGTTGTCCGACGATCCCAAGACGCGACGATTTCTACTGAACCAGGCCAAACAGGAAGCAATGCATGCACGGGTCTTTCAGGGGGCTATTGTCTGGCTTGCACCGAAGCACCTCCGTGATACGCCATTCCTTCCTGCCCTGGAAGAATATCGAAAGATTCTGGACGATGCACTGGCTCGCCACGATCTCACGGAGACTTTCCTGGCTGAGCAAGTGGTGCTTGAAGGCTTAGGCGAAGCCGTCCTCACGCGTATCGAACAGGGATTGATGAAGCGGGCGGCTCCGTTCGGACGGCTCCGCCGGATTTTGCTTCACCAGGAAGAAGCCCATCATGGATTTGGCCGGCGCCAGATCGAACAAGCGATCAAGCGTGGCGAGACCGATGTGCAGGATCTCGGGCGACGGGCGCAGCGATACCTCGTGTTGACCGATGCCATGGTCTTCACGCTCTGTGACTTATTTGAGAGCATCGACGAAGATGCCACGGCTTGGGCGCAGGATGTACGGACATTCTTGCCGGACTGGTGCGCGGCATGATCAGCGTCATCATGCCTACCTACAACGAAGAGAAGGTGTTACCAAGCACGCTGCAAGCGCTGTTCGCACAGCCAGGAGAATTTGAGACGATCCTCGTCGACGGCGGCAGCACCGACCGGACCCGCGAGATCGTCGAAGAGCTCGCACGCAGTCCTCAGCCCTCAGCCCTCGGCACTGTTCATCTTCTCACTGCACCGAAGGGTCGCGCCTCCCAGATGAATGCTGGCGCCAAGCAAGCAAGGGGGGAGTGGCTACTCTTTCTCCATGCCGATACAGTGCTGCCGAACGGTGCCATCCAACGGCTCAATGACATGGAGAGTGATCAGGCGATTCAGGCCGGTGGCTTCATGCACCAGTTTTCAGGCGATGACTGGCGTCTGCGTCTCATTTCGTTCCTGGACAATTTCCGTTGCACTCGCAGCCGCATCATCTACGGCGATCAAGCCCTGTTTATTCGCCGATCACTCTTCGCCAGGCTGGGCGGGTTTCCCAACCAGCCAATTCTTGAGGACGTCGCCTTCTGTGAAAAGGTGATCAAAGAAACGAACCCCCTGCTCTTATTTCCACCCGTCATTACGGATGCCCGAAAGTTTCTACGAATGGGGGTCTGGAAAAGCTTTATCCGCGTGCTCCTTATTATACTTCACGTTGAATATCGACTTCCGGTATTGCCACGTGCCTTCTTTCAAGATATTCGTTGAATATTCCTCGACATCATCTTGTTGCCATTTTCCCTTGAAATTTCCTGTGACTCGTTTACATTGTGCTCGCCTAATCGTAGTAGCCAACTTGCATCCATGCCGGTCCAGGTCAAGACGGAGGTTATAGCCTCCGACGCTGCAATGTTCGGCAAGTAGTTTTCGTACATTTCACATCATCAGGAGGCAGGCATGAAACAACGTGTCCGTTTAGGTATGGTTGTGTGGGTAGCTGGGCTCCTCGCATGTACCGCAGTGAGTCCTATCACGAGTACCGTCCAGGCGAGCGATCCACGGATTACTTTTGAGCTGACCGATGAACCGGGCGCTTGGTTCAGGAACGCGGCCGGTCCGGTTGCAGGGTTTCGGTCGTTGGCGGTCGCTACGCCGGGAACCGAAGTTGTGTTTACTGGGAAATCCAACACAGTGCACACGCGCACCAGCCTGATCTTCCCGACCGGTGCCATCAATATGCCGTTTGATACGGCGCCCCGTAAGGGATCAGATCAAGTTGTGCTCCATACGCCGGGCCTCTATGTGTTTACCTGCAAGATTCATCCGTACATGTTCGGAGCCGTGATTGTGGACAATCCAAGTACAACGGGTCTGGATCTAGGCGAGAATATTTCGCTCGTCAATGGGATCACCGTTCCAACGAGCAGCGATTTGGCCACGCGCCTGCTCCGCACCTTCTTCATCGCAACTCACCCGGCTAATTGGATCGATTACACATCTCCCGGTCCATGGCACATTACCTATCCGAGCGTCGATGTGCGTATCACAGGTGGTGCGGTCGCGAATCTCGATGCCGTACTGAGCGCCCGGTATGGAAACGACTTGGATAAGGCCCCCTTGACCAATCCCGCGACCGCCGCGGTGGGAGAAGTCTGGGTCGATACTCAGTTTGAGAAGACTGCGGGGAAAAGCAAACCTGGCACAGCCACGGCCATTAACGGACAGACCTGGCAGGCCAGACGCAAGGTGGCGCTTCCTCAGATCAATATGAACAATCCCCACAATATGTGGACGGATAAGAACCAGAACTTGATCTACCAGACCCAATGGTTCGACAGTAAACTGGCGGTGTTCAACCGCGTGACAGGGCAATTCCTGAATAACATTTCCGTCGGTGAATCTCCGGCTCACGTCATGACCAGGACCGATACCGATCAACTACACGTGACGCTGAACGGTTCACCCAATAACGATTCAGTGGTGGAGCTCGCTCCTATGGCGAACGGGGTACAGCGGCGTATCAACATCGGGCGTGGAACTCCTCATGCGCATTGGATGAGCCACGACGGCAAGCTGATGGTGACGCCCAACGCCTTATCGGCCGACAGCACGCAATTCAACTTTGCCAGTAATTCCATCGATGCAATTCTCCCGGCTGGAGCGATTCCGATCGCCACGGGCATGACGCCTGATTCGAAGAAGAGTTATGTGGCCAGCTTGTTGGACAGTACGATCACGGTGATCGACACACAGGCAAAGGTCGTGGTGAAGACGATCAATCTGCTGGAGAACTACGATCCCATCAGTGGCGCCATCACCGGTCCGGTTGGGGCGCTGCCGATTCAAACACCGGTGAGCCCGGACGGGAAGAACATGGTGACGGCCAACACGCTGACAGGGACCATTACGGTCGTCAATCCTGTCACTGATACGGTGGTGGCAATGTTGCCATGCGATCCAGGCTGCCATGGCGTACAGTATGGTGCCAAGCAGGGGGGCGGGTACTACGCCTATGTGTCGAGCAAGTTCTCAAACAGCTTGATCGTGGTTGATCCGGACCCAAACAACGATGGCAATCCGGCTGATGCCGTGATCGTCGGAAGGATCTTGCTGACCGCAGCAACGGGGACGGCATCGGATGACACCGTCACCGGCAACCGCGGCATGGGCGGCCAAGGGCTGCTAACCATTCCAGTTGTCTACAACGGGTGGGTCCAGAATCTTCCCCAGACCTGGAAAGATCTGTTGACTCCTGCTCAGCGTAATCCAATCCAGTAACAGATCGTGCCAGCCCAGCCTGAGCTTCGCTCAGGCTGGGCTGGCCCCCCTACCTTCGCAGGACCAAACCTTCCCAAGTCACCTGTTTACTTTTCCCTCACCCCTCCGTCTAATCCATCAGACAAGGTTTGAAGGAGGGGGTTATGCAACCATTCCGTTCAAAAGTGATCGCGTATCTACTTTCAACAACGCTCAGTTTGAGAGTGTGAGCGGCACATCCATGAGTCGTGCGGGCTTTTTAGCCGAGGTGAAAGTGAAGGGTGCGTTGAGCGGTACGACGGTCGTATGGGAAGAGGCAGAATTAGAAGATTAACTAGGTGGATGCCAGCAGGTTGGTTAGACTGCGACCAGGTAATTTTGGAAGGAGATGAACGATGAACCGTACCAGTTGGAAAGAAATCATGTTGGGCACCATCGCCGGATTATCGCTTCTGACCTCGCCGGCAGTGGGGCAAATGAGTGGTACTGCTGATGAGCCGGGAGTGCGTACCGATAATCGGAGCCATGGTTCTCTCAATAGCGGCCCCGGCTCATTGAACAGCGGCCCTGGCTCGCTCAATAGTGGCCGGGATCACGATAGTAGCCGTGACCGAGGCCGTCGTGGTGGTGATGACCGGCGTGAAGATCTTCGGGAAGATAGACGAGCCGATCGCCAGATGGAGCGGCGCGAGGATCGACAGATGGACCGTCGAGAGAATCGTCTGGAAAATCGGCAGCTTGACCGACGTGAAGATCGTCGAGAAGATCACAGATCAAACTCGGGTGGGGAGCTGAGAGGACTTGACCGAGCTGATCACGTTGCTGGCGAGCATGGCCGAGAAGGGCGAGACCATGCGCGCATGATGCAAATGGATCGACCGAACAGACCGGAACGAATGGAGCGGATTGAGCGACCAGAACGTCCCAACCGCCCGGAGAGACCAGAGCGCCCGGACAGGCCTGAACGATCAGGTCGACATTAGTCTCTCTCAACGGGCAGTAGGACAACAGGTGCCATATTAGTATGAGCAGTTCGGTGCGGCCATGATTTGTTTACTCTTAAGGTTGCATCAGTTGATTGATATGGTTCACTAAAATATGGAGGCACGGATGAAGCTCACTAGGATCGTGATGGTTTGTGGTGTTCTGATACTGAACACCGTGATTGGATTGGGACAGGAGCAAGTTCTGGCATCGGAGGAAACCGAGTTGCAAAGCGTGAGACAGCAGCTCGATATGGAGACTAGTGTTCGGTCATCTGATAAGCACGCAGAGACATTGGCGAAGCAATTCCAAGTCGAAGTCAAAACTGTCGAACAACTGCGCGCCTCCAAACAGGGATGGGGTGAAATTTCTATACGAATGGCACTGGCTCAGGAGTTGGTCAAAACCGACTCGAAGACTTATCCAACGATGACCGAGGCGCTTCAGAAAGTTGGCGATCTCCGAGCTCAAGGGAGCGGATGGGGCGCGATCGCGAAAGATTTGGGGTTTAAGTTAGGTCCGATAGTCAGCGAAATGCGCCACGTGCGGAACGAGATGCGGGCCGAAATGAGGAATGCGGACCCCGATAGAGGCAGTAAAGTCAGCAAACAGGAGATGGGGCACGAACGGGTTAAAATCGAGCGAGAGCATAAGGGTGATCGGATGGATCGGGTGGAACGGATAGAAAGACCTGAACGGATGGAAAAACCAGAACGGCCTGAGCGTCCTGAAAGACCAGATAGGCCGGATCGACCCGAAAAACCAGAGCGACCGGGGCGGAACTAAACGTTCGTTGGTGTTGAGATGGCAAAACACAACGGCACCGGGATTGTCTCGGCGCCGTTGTGTTTTAAAGCCGATGTTGTGTCTAGGTATTTACCAAGCCTCTGATCCGGATTGGTGTCTGGATTTCTCGTGCAGAAAGGGATGGTGAACGGCATGCAGAGGGTGAACGTGATCGTGATGGCAGCAGTCGTGGCGGCAATCGTTGGTTTATGGGGAGGACACGCATTGTCGGCAGACCCAACCGACAAGCGGCCACAACCGGCGGCAGAACGGAACTGGCAGATTGGAATGACTCCCAGTTACAGCAGCGGAAATTTTGGCACCAATACCACAAGTGACTTCGTCTATGTGCCCTTCTCCCTACGCCGATACTTTCGAGATGGCGACGTGTCGTTCGTTATCCCGTTTGTGTCTGCCACAACAGATGGTACAGCAACGTTAGTTGGAGGGCAGCCAACTCAAGTAAAGGGAAACTGTTTTAGGCGAAATGGAACGGAATTCAAGTTGGATGACCCAGATTGTGTTGCCCTGCTCAATGCGGGTCAGATAAGCACTCAACAGGCGCCTCGTAGGGAGACTCACTCTGGACTTGGGGACATCATTCTCAGAGGGCGGTATTATCTAGTCGAAGAACGTGACTATGTACCGATGATCGCCATTACGGGACGACTCAAGCTCCCTACTGCCAGCGAAGGAAAGGGTTTAGGAACCGGTGCCCTTGATCATGGGTATGGGATCGAGATGTCCAAACTCATTGGGGACAAATGGCTGGCATTTCTCGACGGCGGTTATAACTTCATTGGGAATCCTGACGGTGTCGAGCTCCAGAATCAATATTGGTATGATATCGGAGCCGGGTACTACTTCACGAAGAATCTCTTGGGAAGCGTCTACTTCGAAGAGTATCGTGCCCTGGTTCCTGGCCTTGTAAATATCCGAGATTTCTTCTTCGCCCTGAATTATAAGGCGTCAGCTGCCTGGCGATTTAATGGAGGCGTGGCGGTTGGTCTGTCGAATGGCGCACCAGACTATGTCCTCTCAATCGGGACTAGCTACCGGTTCTAGCCAACTCTTCCCTCTCTTGAGGTTGTTTACGCTCCTCAGGTCCCTGCGTCTAATGAAACATGTAGGCAAAGGCAGACGGTCCTGTGGCATCGGACCAGGCTAACTGGAGTCGGAGCATGCCACTGGATCAGCAGACAGGACCTGATGATGCGCAATTAGTTGCCCGCAGCCTCAAGCAAGATCATGAGGCATTCGGACAGCTGATCGATCGGCATGCCTCCGTGATCGTGAATCTGGCCTATCGCATGGTGGGGAATCGTGCGGAAGCAGAAGACCTGGCCCAGGAAGCGTTTCTCGCAGCCTTTAAAGCGTTGTCAACATTCCGTGCAGACTCAAAGTTTTCGACCTGGTTGTACAGAATCGCCTCAAATAAGTGCAAAGACTGGTTGCGGGCCAAACGGCCAGGGATGGGCCAACAGGATGTCGACATCGACGAGGTGCTCGATATTCATGTAGCTGAGGAGCAGACTCCCGAGCGCCTGCTCTCTCAACAACAGGTTGCACTGGAATTGGAACAGGCGATCCAGCGGTTGCCACCTCTCTATCGTGAAGCATTCGTGCTGAAACACGTTGAAGGCATGAGTTACGAAGAGATGGAGGAGATTCTAGGTGTGAACAGCGACACGTTAAAGATGCGGGTATATAAAGGGCGACTCAAGCTCAGTCGTGAACTTGCGGCATTGAACCCGACTCGCTAGGAACGGATCCTCACGACGGTGATGCAATGAATGAACACGAACTGTTGGTTCAACGGTTCCTTGACCAGGATTTAAGCCCTGAGGAGCGGGTTGCCTTTCTGCAAGCGGTCGATTCCGACCCGATACTGCGCCGACAGTGGCTCAATCTTGAGATGGTAGTTGCAGAGGCGGCGCAATTGCCGCGGATGACTCCCTCGGCCAGATTCTTCACTGAGTTGAAGGCCAAAATCACTCCACCATCCCTCAGTTGGTGGGAACGGTTCTATGCGACGGTGACTGCACCACAAACTCTGGAGTGGAATCTCGCTGGCGCAGTCGCAGCGGCTTGTGTCGCCATCGTTGCGGTGGCAGGGCTCTTCTCATTGAAGCCGGAGCGAGTCGTGGAAGTGCCGGTTGCAACTGTCCCGGCTCAGACGATTGCCGCCGGTACGACACAGCAGCCGACGGTGTTTGTCCGGCTGGTCCTGCTGCAACCAGGAGCACAATCGGTCTCTGTTGCAGGAGACTTCAACGGGTGGGATTCGGCCCAGACCAAACTGGAGCGCTCTGATGGCGGGGTGTGGACGGCAACAATCCCTCTCAAGCCCGGTCGGTATCAATACATGTTCGTTATTGACGGGAAACAGTGGATTGCCGATCCGCTTGCGGCTGAAGAAGCCACCGATGGATTCGGCGCGCAGAATGCGGTGCTTGATGTGGCCATCTAGAATGCAACGTCGATCTCTTGCAACTCAGGTGATCCTTGATTACTCTTTCGCCCATGCGAAGAGGACAGGGATGCCACGGTTTGTTTCATGTAATCATTCTGCTGAGCATCACCATGGCGTTGAGTGGAACGTGGAGCTGTGCCAGGACGGTGACGCCGGAACCACCAAAAACCACACCTGGCGGCGTCAGGTTCACTGTGTTGGCACCTGGGGCCAAGAACGTCTTTCTGGTAGGGTCCTTCAATGGCTGGGCAAAGAGGGCGACGCCCATGAAGATCATGGATGGGACTCTGTGGTCAGTGGTTGTACCGTTGGAGGAAGGGGAGTATCCCTTCATGTACGTAATAGACGGAGTTCGATGGGTGACACCTCCACAGGCCGACGATTTTGTCACAGATGGGTTCGGGCAAACTAACGGAGTGGTGGTTGTAAGGTAAAGCGATGAGCAACGAAACTGCCATGCGAAACATTGTGGTGAGCCTGGTGTTCGCTTTATCTGCAGGCCCAGCATGGGCCGAGTCTCTCTCGCCTCAAGATCGAGAGGAAATTAATCGACTGCGTACTGCCCAGGGCCATTCTCCCGAAGACATCAATCCGTTGTTGGAACAAGTAAACAAGGCTGGTGAAAGAGGCCTGCCCGTCGAACTCTTAGCCAATAAAGTGAAAGAGGGACTGGCAAAGGGGATTGAGCCGAAACGGATCGATCCGGTGCTGCGACAGATGACGTCCCGGCTTGAATCCGCTCACGAAGCATTGGAGGAAGCGAAAGGCCGTGGCATGGCAGAGGGGAATCGGCAGCGCGCGTTGGAAACGATGGCGGAAGCGTTCGCGCGGGGAGCCACGGTGGATGAAGTGCGGGAGCTGAGCAGACTGTCTCAAGAAGGCCGCCATAAGGCGACTCAGGAAGAACTCGCGGCCGGCGCAAAAAGTCTGGCGGTGATGAAAGAGGGAAGAATTCCGTCGAAAGACGGAACGGCCTTGGTCGGCGAGGGAATCAAGCAGGGCTATCGTCCGTCTGAACTCTTGGATCTCAGCCGAGAAGTGAAACGACGAGGATCCGACTTTGAAGAAGGCCGTGCCAGCCTTCAAACGCTTCGCGACAAGGTCAGCAAGGGGGAACGGAGCGATCGGCTCTTTCGTGATGATCACAGCGGCTCCGGAGGTGATCGCGATCGGGGAGAACGCAGCGATCGTGGCGGGAAGGGGAGTCGCAACGATTCCGACAGAGACCGATCTGACCGACATGAACAATCCGGTAGCCGAGACCGATCAGACCGAATCGACCGTCCAGATAAAGTGGATCGAGTTGAACGTCCTGACAGTAGGGATCGCCCCGAGCGATCTGACCGTTCCGGCCGAGGACGCGATTGATCGATCAGAACTTCTTCCCTTCCGCCTGGTGCGGGTCTCAGCGTATCCAACGAAAGCGCGAGAGCCATTTCGTTCTTCACGCGAGCTATTATCCTTCCAGTCATTTCTCCAGATGAAGGACCCTGCTAGAATGGGCGCATGGAGATCATCGCCACGCACAGCAATGCGGACTTCGATGGCCTGGCTTCCATGGTTGCTGCGCACAAGCTCTTCCCAGCGGCAAAGCTGGTTCTGCCGGCTGGCGGCCAGGAGGCCGTCCGTAACTTTCTCGCCGTACACGACCTCGATATCAGCAAACTCAAGGACATCGAGCTCTCTCAAATCACGAGGCTCGTGCTTGTCGATACCCAAGAGCCCGACCGGATCGGAACGCTCAAAGCGTGCATCGAAAATCCAACGGTCGAAGTTGTGGTGTTCGATCACCACCCCGAACCAGACTCATCTCTCGCCGGCCGTTCGAAACAGTCTGTCATTGAATCGGTCGGGGCCACGACGACGCTTCTCATAGAACAACTTCGGCGGCGGCATATTCCCGTGACACCGTTTGAGGCGACCGTGATGGCCCTGGGCCTCTATGAAGAGACCGGATCGTTCGTTTTCGCCTCTACGACCAGCCGTGATTTTGAGGCCGGCGCGTTTCTCGCCGCAGCCGGCGCGGACCTGAATCTGGTGGCGAATACGTTGCTCCGTCCCCTCGATGCAGATGCCGTCGCGCTGCTGAACGACTTTTTAGAGCACAGCGACGTGCATTACCTGGAAGGCCGCAAGGTCCTGGTGGCCACGAGCACGATCGACCGCTGCCGCGGAGAGGCAGCCGGCGTTGTGCATAGACTCGCCGAATTACAGGGTGTCGATGCCGTTGTCGTGGCAGTGATGATGGCAGACCGAGTGGAAGTGATCGGAAGAAGCCGCAGGCCTGAGATCGACGTCGGCTGGATCGCACGGGAATTTGGAGGAGGAGGCCACGCCGTGGCAGCAGCCGCCACGGTCAAAGGGCAAACCCTTGCGGCAGTCAAGGAGAAGGTCGTTCAGCTGCTGACCACACAGTATCGCCCGACTCTGCTGGCTCAGGATGTTATGACTACCCCGGTCAAAGCGATCGAGGTCGAGACCAGCGTGACCGAAGCAGGACAGCGGATGACGGCCTATGGGCTGAATGTGTTTCCAATTTTGGATGAAAAAGATCGGTACATTGGAATCGTCAGCCGGGAGTCGATTCAGAAAGCCTTGTTTCATCGGCTGGGCAAGATGGCTGTACGTGACATCATGCAGACCGACGCCTATCTCGCGCAGCCAGACACGCCATTTCATGAGATCGAAACGGCCATGATCGAGCGAAACCAGCGCTTTGTGCCGATTATCACAGACGCGAAGATCGTCGGCGTCATTACGAGAACGGATCTGCTGCGGACCCTACACGACGATGTATTGAAGGCTGCCCGACTGCGGACGATGCGTCCAGGCGAAGCTCCCGGTGAGATCGGAGGGCCGCGCCGCAACGTGAAGGGACTCTTGCAGAGCCGCTTGCCACATCGCCTGGTGACCTTGCTGGAAGACGCGGGTCACTTGGCTGACCGCTGCGAGGTTTCGCTCTTTGTCGTGGGCGGCTGCGTACGAGACCTGTTACTGGGCATCAAGAATCTGGATTTGGATCTCGTGGTTGAAGGCGACGGCATCGCCTTCGCGCGCAAGCTTGGTGACATGCTGCAGGCGAGGGTCAGGGTGCATGAGCGATTCGGCACAGCAATTCTGATGTTGCCGGATGGTTTCAAGCTGGATGTGGCCACTGCACGGACGGAGTATTACGAATATCCCACCGCCTTACCGACAGTCGAACAGGGTTCCATCAAGAAAGACCTGTATCGACGTGACTTTACGATCAATGCCTTGGCGGTTCGCTTGAACGGGAAGGGCTTTGGCGATGTGCTGGACTTCTATGGTGGTCAGCGAGATCTCAATGACAAGGTGATTCGAGTCTTGCACGGACTGAGTTTCGTTGAAGATCCGACCCGTGTATTTCGGGCGATCCGATTTGAATCCCGGTTCGGATTTCACTTGGGCAAGGACACGGCGGCGTTGATCGCCGGCGCCGTCAAGATGAACCTGTTTCACCGATTATCTGGCCACCGTCTGCTGGAGGAGCTGAAACTACTGTTCAGCGAGCGGGAATCGAAACAGGCGATCAAGCGATTGGCGGAGCTCAATCTTTTGAAGTTCATCCATCCGAAGCTGAGTTGGTCCAATCGGTTGGACCAACTGTTGGCCGCGCTGGAAGAAGCCGTTGATTGGTACCGTCTCCTGTACTTGGATCGGAAGATGGACGTCTGGGTGGTCTACATGATGGGACTGCTCGAGGTGTTGCCCGAGCGTGCTGTGAAAGACCTGCTCAAGCGCTTTCCATTTTCCGAACAGGAAGCCACCAGGCTCAAAATGGCCCGCGTGGGCTGTCACAACATGATCCGTCGACTCGCATCGAAACGACCACTCACACCAGCCGACGTGTCCCACCTCTTGTCGGGACTATCCGATGAAACACTCTTGATCCTCATGGCGAAGAGTAAAGGGGAAACAGTCAAGCGCCAGATCTCAGCGTTCCTTACGACATATCAGCATGTGAAGCCAATTCTGACGGGCACTGACCTGAAAGCCATGGGGTTGAAACCAGGCCCGCAGTTCAAGAAAATCCTCGACCGATTGCTAGCCGCACGTCTGAACGGCGACGTAGAAACTGAAGCAGAGGAACGGCAGTTCCTTCATCAGCTGGTTCAAGACCCCAAGGGAGGTGTGTGAAGGATCGAAAACACGCAAATACGGATGGGATGCCACGCATAGGATCTGACCTTCCCCCGATTTCACAGACACCTCTCTAAGTGGGAAAATGAGGAAATC
>CAKKRK010000210.1 GCA_919902665.1 Nitrospiraceae bacterium | reverse complement strand
AACTCTTCTTACGGTGCTTCTTTGGTTACGTTTCGCCCTAATTACCTTTTTCTTTCGCCCAAACATCACTCGATTTCCCCTCGGCCCGCGACAAAATGGGTCTCGTCTTTATCGGCTCAAAATGGCCAGAGCGAGAGATCCGGTACAAGGCATACAATTATTGGTCCGGTAAGAAGCACATGGAGACAGAAAGAACGGGCATCAACCGCCAGAAACGACCTGAAAAAAACCACGAGTGGCTGTGGTGAGGGGAACGGCATGTGTGTCGAGGGCACAACACGGCAACCTGGATCGCCGGCCTACTGACTCGATCAAGACGACTTCACGACCCAGCGATTGGAATGGGCAGGAGTCTTTTCCACGTTGGATCGGTCTGAGCAGGAAGCGGGACAATTATTCCAGCTCTGCGTCACGGATCACTTCCATCAGGCCATGGTACCCAAAGCCGCGTAGTCCGGCAGGTGGGATTTCAACGACTGTCTTAGCTCGCATTATTCATGACGGTTCGTCACGAAATCGCGAAGTCGCGTGGCAAGACGGGCATGTGGAGGCCCGAGAGACGAAGACGTACTTGAAGCAGTACGTCGACGTCGCGAGGGGCGAGCCTGCCCACCGTAGGCTCGTCGTAGCAGCGAATCTGCGATTGCAGTAGAAGCGCTCATGAATAATGCGGGTTAGGACTGGTCGGATTTAGGTCAGACCTTATGATCGTTCCCGAACTCCTCTAGAACCGATCCCTCCTCATCTTCATTCGAGTCGCCAGACTTTGTATCGGACGGAGGCCCTTGAGGAAGACCACGGATTCGTCTGCTCATGACCGTCAGCTTGTCTTTCATCCCAGTGCGTCCGTGCAGCAGCATCATACCCGCTAACCCGGTGGCCATTGGCATATCCAGTCCGCTGGATTCGTCTGATGTCTTTTTCATCTCCTCTGAAGTCTGCACAGTAGGATTGTGTGATTCCGGGCGGACAACGTCTTGATTCCCCGTTGCGTCAAGATTCACTGCGATCCTCTCCCTCTTATCGAAAGAAGTAGGTAGATTCTGCTTCCCTCCCAAAATAGCCGCCTGTTCAACAACCGCTGTATGAACGAGGTGTGGACGATCTTTTGCCGGAGTCATGCTGGCGTCCACGCTGAATGACGGTTCAGGTCTCACGTCGATCACCATCTCCAAGTCATCCAGCGGAAGGACTTCCACCTCACTGATTGTGTTCGCTCTCTCCACTGCCGGAGCCACCGGCTTTGCAGCTCCTAGGAGCGCTATCACCGTATTCGACTCCTGACCAGTGCTACTCGGCGTCTCGTTGACATTGGTCAGGTTGATCGCAAAGGTCTCGTCGTACGTGAGGCCGCCCGCATCCGTCACCCGCACGGTCACGCTGTGGCTCGCCGCACTCTCGTAATCCAACAACGTCCCATCGGCCACGGTGAGCTCACCCGTACTGGCATTGATGGCAAACCGCCCACCTGCGCTGTCCGTGAAGCTGTAGGTCTTGGTATCACCGCTATCCGGATCCGTCCCACTCACCATCCCAACCACCGTCCCGTCCGCGGCGTTCTCCGCTACCGTGTTGCTCGATAAGGCAAGATCCGTCGGGGCCTCGTTCACATTGGTCAGGTTGATCGTGAACGTCTCGTCGTACGTCAGGCCGCCACTGTCTGTCACCCGCACGGTCACGCTGTGGCTCCCCGCACTCTCGTAATCCAACAACGTCCCATCGGCCACGGTGAGCTCGCCCGTGACGCTGTTGATCGCAAAGCGCCCCCCGGCACTGTCCGTGAAGCTGTAGCTCTTCGTGTCGCCACTGTCGGGATCCGTCCCACTCACCGTCCCCACCACCGTCCCGTTCGCCGCATTCTCCGCCACCGTGCTGGCTGACAGGACCAGGTCCGTTGGCGCTTCGTTGACATTGGTCAGGTTGATCGTAAACGTCTCGTCGTACATCAGGCCGCCCGCATCCGTCACCCGCACGGTCACGCTGTGGCTCGTCGCACTCTCGTAATCCAACAAGGTGCCATCGGCCACGGTGATCTCGCCCGTACTCGCATTGATCGCAAACCGCCCACCCGCCGTATCGGTCAAACTATAACTCTGCGTATCACCAGTATCGGGATCGGTTCCCGTGACGATGCCGACCACCGTCCCATTAGCTGCGTTCTCCGCTACGGTGTTGGCAGACAATGAAAGGTCCGTCGGCGCATCATTGACGGCACTGACCGTCACCGTCGTGTCATAGTTCGGACTGGTGCCGCCGTCCCCATCGGTCAGCACAAACCGCACGGTACGGGCCCCCGTCGTCGGCGCATTCGTGTCGGTGTTCTGATAGGTGATGTTGCGCACCAACGCCGTCACCGCCGTCGGCGTGGCACTGCTGTTCAACGTGATCACCAAGTTGCTGCCACTGCTGCCCCCGGTGAAGGTCCCGATGGTCACGCCTTGATAGGTCACCGTGCTCCCGCTCACGCCGATCTGGCCCGCCCCGGTGCCTTGATTGCGAATGCTCAGGACGTCTTCCGCGCTGTCGCCCCCGGCCGGGATGGAGACCGTTAAGGTCCCGGTGTCGAAGTTCGTGCTATCGACGTCGGCGACCACCGCGTTGCCACTTTCGATCACCACCGCTCCGGCCCCCTCACTATATGCCCGGCTGTCCCCACTGAGGCTCGCAATCGTCGAGGCATCATTGACGGCCGTCACGGTCACATTCACGGTGTCGGTGGCACTGGAGAAGGCGGTGATCCCCCCATTGCTCGCCGTGCTCACCTTGCTCCCCGCCGTCCCACTGCTCTGGTCCCAGGCCCGCACCGTCAGAGCCGCCGTACTCGTCCCGTTGTAGTTAGCATTCGGTGCAAAATACAGCCGCGTGCTGGCGTTATCTGCAAGGAGCAGCGCCGACGTGTTACTCACCGTGCCCACCGCCGTCCAGGTCGTGCCCCCGTTTCTGGTGTAGTACCAGATCCCGTTCGTCTGGTTGCTCCCCGTAATCGCGATGCCCTTGGACGCCCCACCATCCACATCGGTGATGCCCCCGGTAAAGGCGCTCACCAAACTCCCCACCGCCCCACTCGGCACCCCCGCATCTTCCGTCACCGTGAGTGACAACGCCGTATCCGCCAACACCGGCGCATCGTTGACGGCACTGACCGTCACCGTCGTGTTGTAGTTCGGACTGGTGCCCCCGTCCCCATCGGTCAGCACAAACCGCACGGTGCGCGCCCCGGTCGTCGGCGCATTGGTGTCGGTGTTCTGATAGGTGATGTTTCGCACCAGCGCCGTGACCGCCGTCGGCGTGGCACTGCTGTTGAGCGTGATCACCAAGTTGCTGCCGCTGCTGCCGCCGGTGAAGGTGCCGATGGTCACCCCTTGATAGGTGACCGTGCTCCCGCTCACGCCGATCTGGCCCGCCCCGGTGCCTTGGTTCCGGATGCTCAGCACATCTTCCGCGGGGTCGCCCCCGGCCGGGATGGAGACCGTTAAGGTCCCGGTGTCGAAGTTGGTACTATCCACGTCGGCGACTAACGCATTGCCGCCCCGCTCGATGACCACCGCCCCGGCCCCCTCACTGTACGCCAGACTGTCCCCACTGAGACTCCTGATCGTCGGCGCATCGTTGACCGCCGTCACGGTGATAGTCGCTGTTCGCGACGTGCTACTGGCATTGGTGCTGTCACGGGCCACCACGATGATCGAGCGGTTGCTCGTGGTCGGTTGGTCGCTCGTGTTGTTATAGAGAATGCCCTGCAAGATCGTCTGATAGGTCGCGGTGCTCGCCGTGCCCGTGATCAACAGTACGCCGGTACTCGCCGTGTAGCTCACCGTTAAGCCTGCCCCCGAGGCCACCGTCGTCGCCGCCGCATTGAGGGAGAGCGACTCCACCGCATTACCATTGGGCCGCGCCGTCAGTGTCACCGTCAAGCGGTTGAGAGTGGCGCTATCCACATCGCTCAGCGTCCCCACCGGGGCGATCAGCACCGACGTCTGCTCGGTAAACGCCGTCGTCATATTATTGCCTACCCCACCCGCGTTCAGATCTACCACCGGCGCGGCGAGCAAGCCAACCCAATTTGCCTGGATCCCGTCGTCCACGGCTATTTGCGTCTCGATAGTCCCGATCTGCGTCTCCAGCACCCAGTCGCCACCCAATGCGGCGAAGCCGGTGGCGTCCGTGCTCGCGGCGACGTCGGCGCCAGTCAACTGACTCAGCAACGTGGCCGCCTCTTGCCCGGCCTGGCCCTCGGCGAAGTCACAACCGTAGACCAGAATGTCGGCCTGCCCTGACAGCGCCTGTTGAATGATGGCGAGTTCGTCGGCGTACTGTCCCGACATCGACTCCGTGGTCAAGGTGCCCGTGCCGAGTTGGAGCTCTCCCGCGCCGCCGTGCGAGATCAGATGGATCGCATCGATCCCCGTGCGACCGGCCAGCGCGCTCGCCATCTGTTCCACGCCATCCTGCCCACCATCGAGCATGATGACTGCGATGTTCGGGTCCATGCCGCTCAGGAGTTCCTGATAGTTCGGCACAGTGGGATCGACGAAGGCGACTTCGGTCATGGTTTCACCCGGCGCGTAGGAGGCGATCGCTCGCAGTAGGTCTTGCGACTCTTGCTCTGCTGCGGTTGGCTCCCCGCCGCCGCCTTCAGCGGACACCGCCGATTCGGCTTGTTCCTGTGCGACTTGTTCTTGATTGACTTCCGCTGCCGTGGCCGCAGCTGCTGCATCAAACATCAGGCGGGACTCCAGCGAGAGGAGCGACAACTTCGGTCGAGCGGCCCCTGACGCGGTGGAAGCCGGTTTGGGTTTGGGCTTCGCCTTCTGCTGTGATGTTGTACGTTTCTTTCGCCCGAACATAGTTAGGCCCTCTCTGCTTAAGTGATACCGCTTCAGGTCTTTATCGGCTCATTCCGTTCAGTGCTGAAGATCCTCTTGAAACCATGCAGGTTTTGCTCCGGGGCAGTGACTCGGTCGACAGGAGCAATGTGCATTAACCACCACGAACTCGCTGACAGCAGCTGATGACGATGTTGTGAGGGGACCGATTGTGTCTCGATGACAAAAAGCGGCAGCCAAGGCTCTGATTGGTCAAGATCTGCTCTTCTGTAACTGAAACGGGAGGGTACTGTTTCTGACTATCCCGAGAAGGAGTCCAAGCCGATCCGCCTAGCGCGATCCCGTCTGTATTCTAGAACCCGCTCTCTCTCACGACAGTGGCAACCACCTGATCCCACGCCCGTTGTGCGATGCTGGATGGTTGGCCCTCGATCTGGACATGGCCGGCGAGGATGTGGTCTGGAGACGTCTTCGCGTCGTCCAGACTCAACCGCACGCGATAGACGGAGACCTCTGGTTTGAGCCGTCCCTTATCATCCTTCCGCACGGGAACGTCACCCCCGTAGACTGAGGCGAGATACGGCACCATGAACTCGCGCTCGTCCACCTCCGCAATCTGCGTCACGTGGGCTTCAACCGACGGCCTGGTAAGATCCAACGGGACGAACCGCGCCGGTTGTCCCACGGTGACATAGGCCAACTCGTTGACCGGGACGAAGCTTTCTATTTCCACCTGGCGATCGTCGACGAGATAGGCAATGGGCAGTTTCTGATCGATCCATCGCCCGACAGTGAGGGAATCCGCTCGATCGCGTACCACCCCGGCGATGGGTGCCCGCAAGGTTAAATTGTCTCGTTTGGCCTCCAGCCCCGTCAGTTCGGCAAGCCCCGCTCGCAATGATTCCCCAATGACCTGTCGCTGATCGCGATCTTGGCCGTAGCCGGCCATCCGGCCAAGCCGATAGTCCCATTTCGCAACTTTTGTTTCGGTCAGCCGGACTTCCTTTTCCAACAACGGATTCTCGAGGACCACGAGAGCATCCCCTGCCTTCACCACCTGCCCATCGCACACCAACACCTGCTGCAGCCGCCCCGGGGTCGGTGCAAAAATGGTCGTGTACGACGACGCTTGCAGGACAGCCGGAACCGAGACGCTCGTGTGCAATGGAATGAGCGTGGACGCAACGACTACTCCAAAACCGGCTGCCGTCATCCAAGTCCGTGGTGATGCCGCATACAGCGTTCGGCTACCCCACCACACCGTCAGTTCCCGATAAATCGGCATGGCGATGAACCACACAATTTCGACTAAGAAGAGCATGATGCCGAGGGTTTTAAAAAAGTAGTGGTAGACCATCACCGCGATCCCGGTGAACAGGATGAGCCGATAGAGCCAGATCGCCCAGGCGTACACCACCATCGTGTGCCGCACCCCTAGGGAGACCGTTTCCGGAGGTGGACTATGCTGGCCGAACAGCAGGCTCCGCAATCGCCATTGTCCGAAGGCAAACGCCCGATCTTGTAGATTCGGAAGACCTAATCCATCGGCGAGGAGATAGTAACCGTCGAACCGCATCAACGGATTCAAGTTGACGATCAGACTCATCGCCAAACTGGTCGTCGCCACGATAAAGGCAATACTCCGTGCCGTCCCTTCCGGCAAGAAGCCCCAGCAAAAGAGCGCCAGTGCAGCCAATCCCAGCTCAGCGATGACCCCACCGGCTGCGATGAGGAGTCGCTTCCGTTTGGACGTCAGGCGGTACGAATCGGTCACGTCCGAGTACATGACCGGCATCATGACCATAAACGCCACGCCCATGGTCGGGACCCGGCAACCGAACCTGGTCACCGTATAGGCATGGCCGAGTTCATGGACCACCTTCACCGCCCCGAGTGAGAGGCTGTAGAGAATGGCCCCTCGCCAGTTGAAGAAATAGAGAAAGGTCGAGATAAACGTATCCCATTGACGGCCGACCAAGATCAGCCCGAAAAGTCCCAGGACACCAAAGGTCCACCCGACCACTACGGTATAGAGCGGCTCCACGAACGGGAGCGTCGCCTTCAGAAAGTTGTGCGGATGCACGAGCGGAATCTTGATGAAGAGATAATGATGGACCACCCACATCAACCAGTTGTGTTCACCGGCTTGGGCCTGAGTCTGGTAATCCGTGTGCTTCCCGCTTGCGGACTGCTCCGTCAAATTATTCGTATAGAGAAACTTCACCAAGTCTTCTACATCCGCGATGGTCGTGTGGCAGGTCGTGTCCTTCGTCATCGCGGCATGGAGCTTCTCGATGGTTCCTGCGCTCCAGCGTTGGATCATCTGATAGACCGGCCACTCGATCTGGAAATACCGATTGCGAATTGGATCGACGATGGTCCAGGTCGGCACCCCATCAGGCGTAGGGGTCCCGCGATTAAATTGCAGATTCGGTCGGAGTGTCGGCAGCTTCCGTTCTTGTGGCTTGGCTCCCGGTGCTTCAGGGGGACCCATCGTTTACCAGCCTATCCATTGCCGAAGCGCGGTGATTGGACGGCGCAGGAGTAGATAGGCCAGCGGTCCTTGCTTCCCATACACCTTGGCCGTACCTTGCCATCCGAGGCGAATGCGGGGATCCGGTGTGGCGAGCTGTGCGGTGACCCGGTACGCCAGCACGTCGCCCGGTAGAACCTCGGCGTGGTAACTGGCATGTACCACCGTCGCAGGAAACGATTCCAGTGCAAGCGCGTTGAGGAAGATCAAGGCTTCAGCTCCTTCTTTGAGCACGATGGCATCGGCCACAGGCAGATCAATACGCAGTTCGATCTGTCTGGGATCGGCAATCTCCATGATCCGCTCACCGACGGTGACCGGCCGGCCGATCCAATCGGACTTATCTGAATAGAGAAGCAGCCCCGCTTGAGGGGCGATGACTTCGACCTGGTCAAGCATTTCCTTCGCGTACTGCAACTCGGTTTGTCGGAGATCGACCTCTGCCTCCTTCAACGGAACCTCGGCCTTCCGTTGTGGATCGCCGAACCCTGCTTGAATGGATTGACTGTGCTCCGCGCGTGCGACGGTCAATTGCTTTTCCGCGACAAGGAATTGGTTGCGTAGCGTCGTGTCTTCGTACCGAAATAACGCCGTGCCGGCTTGCACGTTTTGGTTCGGATGCACGAGCACGTCGGCAATCACCCCATCGATGGGCGCGCTCACGACCACCGGATCTTTTGCCATAACTTTGACCGGCGCCACGGCTGAAATTCTGATCGGGAGACAGAGTGCGGCGATGAGCGCAACAGGAACCAGCCACCAGGTCGGCTTTTTGATTGTCTTCGCCCAGCTCTGCTCCTTCTTTGAGAGAGCCTTCCAGGCATAGGCATAGCTGCCGGCCAGCCGATGGACAATGGCCACATCGTTTTCCTGCCAGGGAAAATCCCGCTCGAACCACCACGCACCAAGCACCGTTTCATCGGGATGTTGCAGCGGACACCAAAAGACATGGCCTTTGACAAACTCCCGCCAGCCACTACGAAGTGACTCCGGCAGCAGCTCTTCCGTGATGACGGTCGGTTGTTCTTTGGTGTCGGCAGCCTGAAAGAGCGCCCGAACCGCCTGTTCGAGCCACACCATCATCGGGGCATCACGATCCACGACGGCCACACTCGACGCGTTGAGCACACGACACGCCTCGTTCGTGGAGTGTGGCGCACTCAACAGAAAGGCCTGCTCGTACGGAATCAGTCGCCGGGTCTCGTTGACGGACAGAAACTGCAACTCTTGGATGGTTTTCGCCGCCCGGATCTGCCCCTCCAAATGCGTGAGGGCCGCCAGGTGAATCAAGATCGGGAGCTGTTGTGGCGTTGGTTCGGCAGTCGTAGCCATCATTCTCTCTATGGTTGTTCTGCAAACTGAGCGGATCCGCTCATCCCAGCCAACACTTCCGGCGGCAATTTTTCGAAAACCCCTATGACCTTGACGGTCTGACTGGCGGCATCCACTGATGCCCCGATTTCCTTGACCCTCGCCGGATAACTCCGACGAGTCTCATCCACCACGAAGCTAAATGGCGACTTCCGTTTGAGCCAGGACAGTGACGAGGATGGCAGCACCAGCTCAATCTCGAGGCTAGTGTCATCCAACAGACTGATCAACTTGTCGTTGGGAAACACGTTCTCATGTTCATTGACCATCACGCTGACGACACGACCGCCAAATGGAGCAGCAATCTGGCATCCTTTCACATTGATCTCGACGACGCGGACCGATGCCGACGCCTTTTTCGCGTCGGCCGCTGAGGTCTCGAGATCCAGCTTGCTCACGGCATTGAGTTTCCCGAGCTCCAGGTTGTTTTTGTACACTTTGTCTTTGGACTCATGTTCGGCCTGAGCGACGGCCAGTTCCGCCTGATACTTGTCACAGTCGATCTGCACCAGCGTGTGTCCCTTTCCGAAGCGTTGCCCTTCCTTATATGGAAGCATGCTGACACGGCCCTGGACTTGGGCATATAAGGTCGCCTGGGCCGCCGCTTTGACGATTCCCCGTGCGACGCCATGCTCGGACCGTAGTGCAGCCCCCCCTTGCTCGCCCTTTGACCATCCCGTCGAAGGACTGATGGCCATGGCAACCAGAAGCACCAATACCATCCCTCTAATGCGCCACGGGTGTCGCATGGGCTGCCGACCTCCTTTCTGTTTCCGACATCGAAAAGCCGCTGGGTTCCCAAAACTTCTTGATCGACTCAGCTAATTCCGCGAGACTTTGCTGCCCCATGCTGGCGGGAACCGCTTCTTCCCCTAAGGATGCCATCAAGGTCGCATAGGCCGTTTCCAACCCTGACCGTGCGGCATCCAATCGCACATCGGCGGCCACATCACTAACTCGTTCTCGGATCAATGTGAGATCGTTTGTCCTTTGTGTGATCCACATATTCTTTGTATGCTCGACAATCGCCGCCTGTGTTCGCTGGTAATTTCGCGCATCTTGATATTCCTCTTTGGCATGGACGAACTGCGCCACACCGACGTGCACCTCCGTTAGAATAGACAAGCTCAACGCCATACTTTGGGTATCCAACATCTGTCCGTGGGCTTCGATCGCCTTGAGCTTAGCCGGCGTTCGAAATACAGACAGTAAATTCCAACTGACCTGCGCCGCATAGGTCAGCCAATTCTGATAAAACAGGAAACTGTTGCTGTTGTAATACCCGCCGAATGAGACTTTAAGACTTGGGAACAGCTCCAAGAATACAGCCTTGACTTCCTTGGCATTAATACGCTTCTTGTAATCGATGGCTCGCAGCTCAGGCCTGAGCATGAGCGCTTGCTCCTCCATTTTTTCGCTATCCAAGTTGATCACCGGCACAACGGTTTCCCGGGGAGGTATGACCAGGTCAAATGGGGTTCCTGGCGGCAACCCCATCATAGAGGCCAGTTGTGTCTTGGCCGTACTGAATTCCCGAAAGAGTCGTCGCACCTCCCGCTGAGTATTCAGCAGATCCCGTTGATAGTTGAGTGGAGTCAGCGGAGCCTGCAGCTTTTGGTCGACGATTCGTTGGGCGCTCGCCAACGCCGTGGTGACCGATTCATTCAAAAACTGGATCCGCGGCAGCACCCGTTCCGCACTCACGGCTCGCCAGTAGGCACTGCGAACTTCCTGTACTAGGCGAACGGCGATCCGTCGCTTTTCCTCCTCGGCAATCATCACATTGTCAGCCGCCTGTTGTGCGCGTATAAACGACAAGCCGAAATCCAGCACGTCCCAACTCAGGGCAAGATTCCCCGCCGTAACGTTCTTTTCGGAGGAAGTGAACGGCTCAACCGCCTGACGTCCGGTGATGATCGATTGTCCGACACCGCCGGCGAAGTTATTGCGGCCATCGAAACCAGCGTTGGCCGAGACATGAGGGAGCAAGGAATAGTGCGCAATATTGAGTTGCTGATGCGCCAGCTGCAATTGTATGGTTTTGACTTTTGCGTCCAAGTTATACTTCAACGCCCGCGCGACCGCCTCATAGAGATCAATCGGCCCCACTATTGGTTCTTCAACTGATGAAATCGCTTGAAAATCTTTCACCACCCGCGCCTTCACGTCTTCCTTGTTCAACGCGTGGGGTTTGATGAGGCACCCGCTCAGTGAGAACAGAACCACCAACGCCATAGCAGCCATTCTCACGGTACGACCCGCCCCAATGCACACTTCTTGTGGAAGCATAGTGATTCCTGCCCCGCGGACATCTATCTCTTTTTCTATGGTTATCCAGTGATGATATCGGCTGAATTGCGGGAGAACTTGACTCAACCGAAGAGAATGGAGCTGAACTGCGTTTATCTATTGAGGAACCAGCTACAGGGGCAGAAACGACTGACACGGCAGGCTTTCACCGGTCTCTACTATGGAGGTCGCCTTTCTCAGAAAATCGTTACGGTCTGGTTTAGGAAGCATCGAGGTCCCTAACCCCTAAGGCATTGACAAGGAAGTGGTCTTTCGACCACTCGTCTCACAGCGCCCACCTTCCGAGTTACCCCATCCGAGTCTACTCATTCCCGTGGATTACGGTACCTTTCTCTTCACAGGCATGCGTTCCACAATATCTAACCAGGAGCCCATCATGATGAAGTGCACCCGTTGCCAAGGTCTGATGATCGAGGATCACTGCTTGGATTTCGAAGGCACCCATGGCCATATGTGGGCCAAGGCACACCGTTGCATGAACTGTGGAAACGTCCACGATTCCGTCATTGAGCAGCACCGTCTGGCCAAAGCACAACCGGCGCTCGTGCTCGCAAGCTGCGCACTCGATTACGAAGCCAATGATTGCGACGAGGATATCCAACCCGCCGCCCTGCGAGCAGCTTGATTCCGTTGAGTCGGAGGCTGATGTGATACGGCCATCTGCCAGTCTAAGTTTGAGAGGATGTGAGACATGGCTTCTATCTTGATCGTTGAGGATGACGCACCGATTCGGGCCTTGTTGCGGGATATTCTTGAAGAAGACGGCCATCACATTCGTGAGGCCGAGAACGGCCATATCGGCCTGACGCTGTATCGTGACTCACCCGCCGATCTTGTGATCACGGACATTTTGATGCCGGAGCGGGATGGGATGGAAGTGACACTCGCGCTGACGCAGGAATTTCTAGATGCTCGAGTCATCGCCATGACCGGCGCCACCGGCGATCAGAACTTCCTCAACATCGCAAAACTCTTCGGCGCACGACGCGTCATTCAGAAACCCTTTACCCCTGACCTCATTCGTCGGGTCGTACGGTTCACGCTCGACCATTAGCGTCCCAAGACCGATGGGTTGGCCAACAAGCCACCCCTAAACCCAGTGGGCACGCTACGCTGCCCCATCCCTCACTCCCCCACTGGCCTCATGAGCAGCAAGCCCCTGTGAAGGCCACAGCGATCCCACAAACATGCCGATGGCGGCCATCACAAATCCGACGAGCTGTGGAGGACAGACGTCAGTCGGCTGACTGACCAGCTCTAACGCCAGCCAACTCGTAAGCCCGGCGACAATGGCCCAGAGTGCACCCTGTGCCGTCGCTCGTTTCCAATACAGTCCGGCGAACAGTGGGATAAACGCGGCAACCAGGGTGACCTTGTACGTACTCACCACCATTTTATAGATGGTGGCATCAGACCACAGAGCGATGATCAACACCACCGACGCAAAGCCGATTAAGACAACCCGCATGAGACGGAGAAATTCCGCATCATTCACGTTAGACAAAAGCGGCTTGACGACGTTCTCACTGAGAGCCACCGACGGCGCGAGGAGCGTCGCGCTTGAGCAGCTCATGACTGCGGAAAGCACGGCGCCAAAGAAAATGATCTGCGCAGCGATCGGTGTGTGTTCCAAGATCAGTGTCGGCAAAATCAACTGTGAATCTTGCTCCAGCAGGAAGCCGAACTTCGCCGGGTCGATCAATGTCGCCGCGTAGGCAAGAAACATTGGAACAAAACAGAAACTGAAATAGAGCACCGCGCCCAACAACGCACCACGAACGGCTGTTCGTTCATCCTTCGCTGATGTGATTCGTTGAAACACATCTTGTTGGGGAATAGACCCGAGCATCATGGTCATCCACGCGCCGACGAAGGGCAGCCACGCGGTGAATGTCGCGGGAGGAAACAACTCCAATTTACCGGCTGCCGCCGCCTGCTCGATGACCGTCCCTACTCCACCCGCAAGATCACCCACAAGTGATGCGATATACAGCAAGCCTCCCATGATGACCGAGATCTGGACGAAATCCAAAATCGCGACGGAAAACATGCCGCCGAAGGTCGTATAGATCAGAACGATGGCCGCTCCAATCACAATACCCACCGACTGGCTGACAGCACCCTCTGTCACGACGTTGAGCACCAAGCCCAGCACTTTGAATTGAGCCGCCACCCATCCCAGGTACGAGGCGACAATGCAGAGCGTGCACAACACCTCGATAGTCCGATTGTAACGGTACCGATAATAGTCTCCCACCGTCAGCATATTGAGTCGGTAGAGGCGTGGGGCAAAAAAGAGTCCGGCGAGTATTAGGCACATGCTCGACCCGAAGGGGTCGGCGACCACTCCACGGAGGCCTTCTTTGACGAACGTCGCCGAGATGCCTAACACGGCTTCAGCACCGAACCACGTCGCAAACACCGTCGCCGTGACAACGGGCAGCGGCAAACTTCTTCCCGCGACCGCAAAATCTTTTGAGTTCTGTACCCGTGTCGCAGCGAACAGACCGATGCCGACAGACAGGAGAAGATAGAGGATGACGAACCAGAAGACCACGCGCGCAGGATAGAGCTATCTCGGCTTGCAATCAATCGATATTCAAGAAACCGTCTGACAGGGAGTCGAGCCGTTCGAACATCTCGGTTGATGCAAGAGCGAATGCAATTCATTTCTGAAAGCCCCGGAGCGAGGAATCGGAAGGGGCCCGTTGGTCTCGATCACCATATTCGCCCGATCTTGGGAATATGGTTTCTGCTCAAGGTCCCACCGGCTGGCCACGGTGACTCTGGATCCGTCACGGCGCACATGGATGAGCTGGCCGGTCCAATGCCCGTTCGCACGAAGCTCCTCCTCGATCACCTTGAGCGGAACAGGGAATACCGTTTTAAGGAGTTGATGGGACGTCATCCCCAGTACATCGTGCGGTCCCCATCCATACAGCTTCTTCGCTCCATCACTCCAGTATCGGATCGTCCCATCCAGATTGCGAACCATGAGCGCACCTCTTGGCAAGGTGTTGTCTCTCATTGATTTATCTGACGCCCCAGGTCCTGGGTCTTCTGCATATCTTCTTGTCAAGATACCATGCGTCAATTCCGCTACGAGCACGGAACCTTGCATCGTTAAATGAAGCTTATCCCCAAAATACACCACTCCGTCTTTCACCACCCCACACTGAGATCTGGAGCAGAACAACGGTTCAATATCTATGAACTCAAACCCAAACTTCGCAGACTCTTCAGAAAGCGCAGTATTCACAGCCTCCAGGTTGTGCGTCCCCAGATCGAGAGTATTGGGGACATCCCCCATGAATTTCCCAAGCTTGTAAATATACCGATGAATATCGACTGAGAATGAAGCCGGCTGAGAATAGACGATGACTCGATGACCCTTCAATTTCTCAAACAACGCATCGAGGTGAACCCGAAATTCTTCGTCGCCGATTTTTTCATACGTTTCCAACCACCTACTCGAGACAATAACTCCATCCACCTTATTGCTCGGGACATAGTCATCCACAAACCAATCGTAGAAATCAGTACACCGCCGCCCCTTTGTCACGCGCATGGCGCTACAACTCCCTCCGGTGAGTTGGATAATTTTATCCTCACCAAGGACCCGCACAAGGCCTGGATACAAATGAGCCGCAAGACTGTCTCCATACAAGACAAATCGCTTGGAGGATCCAGATGGACCATCACTTGCCTGAGCAGACGAACCCTGCGCCAAGTCACAGTGATTCTCTAAGAGGGCTGTATAGGACTGGTCCACCTCAAAAAAACACGTATAGATTCTCCACTGTGTCTCCATCTCCATCGCTATTTTATTTTTCGCCTCCAATGTAACCGGCTGCAGACCTACCGTGGAAACAGCGATCACGACCGCGGAAGCTAAAGACACTCTCCACAGCAATCTTTGCGATACGATGTTCCCCCGACGAAACGGCGTTTCAACATACCGCCATGTTACATAGGCGAGGCCGAACGTAAGAACGATGATGCCGGCTATCACCAGTTCACCAGGCTCCATCAGGCTTCGATGGCGAGCAAAAGACAACAAGGGCTGATGCCATAAGTAGGCGCTATAGCTGACAAGACCCACACCAACGAAGACTCGACTCGCCAATAACCGCCCAACGAATGTTTCCGGCAACCCAAACACGATAATCAAACCAGCGCCCATGGTCGGTACCAACGCATAGAAACCCGGGAAAGGCGTTTCTTTATTAAAGGTCAGTGCTGCTCCCGCGATCAATCCGAACCCAACAAGACTGAGTATCTGATTGAGAACCGGAGGAAGCTGATCACGCGCCTTCCCTTCCAGGTAGAACGCGATCAGGGACCCCACCGCCAATTCCCATCCGCGGGTCGGCAACAGAAAAAATGCCGCCGCCGGTTTCATGCTGGTCAGATACACCGCTAACGCCAAACTGAGGAGCGCCACGATTGTCAGAAGTCCCACAATCCTCTTTCGCCCCAATCTCCAGGCCAACATCAGAAAGATGGGAAACAGCACATAAAACTGCTCCTCCACCCCCAAACTCCACGTATGAAGTAGCGGCTTCAAGTCTGACCCTGCATCGAAGTAATTGCTGTGCTGCCAAAAGAACATGTTCGACGCAAATACCAATACCGCCATGGCACTGCTCGAAAATTCTTTCGCATCGCTCGGCATGAGCCACAACCAGGCAAAGGGCACACACGATGCCATAACCACATACAACGCGGGCAGGATACGCCGTGCGCGTCGTTCATAGAAATTCAGGATCGAAAATTGGCCGGCCTCAAGGTCCGCAAGAATGATCGTCGTAATCAAGTACCCACTGATGACGAAGAAAATATCCACGCCAACAAAGCCGCCGCTAAACAGTGGGAAACCGGCGTGGAATAATATGACGGGAATGACGGCGATCGCTCGCAAGCCATCTATTTCAGGACGATAACGCATGTCTATAATCTTGTTGCCTCTCTGAGTCGGTTGAAAGCACGGCCTTCGCGCAGTTGGTCAGTTAACCTCAGCTGTAAATCGCTATCTCTGTGATGGGGATGTTTGAGAGAGTGTAAGGAGTGCCTCGTAGTGGGTTATTTTGAAACAGTACGGTCGCATGTTTGTCAAAAAAAGACTGGTCAATAGTGAACATCTCTCAATTGAGCCAGGGCGTCTAAAATGGGCCGCAAAAATTGCACGCGGTGACGTAGCTGAATTCAAACTGACCTACTACTCGCGTGCTTCCCTTGTCCCATGCCGAAATCTTATTAGAGAGTTGGGCTACGATATTTCCAAGAATTCCGTGGATTGTACCAGGATAACACCCATGAACGACAGAGGGATTCTCGGCTAAAAACGATTTTGAGATAGCTTGTAGTAAGTGCCCGATGCCATACCCAATAGATGCCCCGATGATAATTGACAAAACCGAAGGAACCGCTTCACAAACATAGCGCTGGGAAATACCCGATCACCCTAAAGAGTTTGATGGTCAGGGGATGCTGGCTTTACGTGCGGAAGATTGGCAGACTTGCAGGGATGCTTCAGAGATGCTTATGGCATGCGTGAGGCGACTGCGGACCCATTGAACCACAGGAGATCAGGCCGTGCCTGATCTCCTGTTTGGCCAACTCACATACAAGACAACTGAACTAAAACGCCCAATATCGAGAGGCTCCGAATACCAGACGGCACCCCACCAGAAATAGTTCACCTTGCGACTCAACAGGAATGAGTTTCGTCCACTGGACTTCATACAAACTCAGGGAATATTCCCATCGCGTTTCAGCAACATGGAGTTCCATCAGCTGCTGCTTTCGAGGCCGACCACCCATCAACACGAGAATCCCATGCTCACTTCTGTTGATGCAGTACACCTCACCCTGCTCAATGGTCACTCGCTCGCCATTGAGCGATTCGCACAAGCTATAGGCGCACACCTTTTGTTCTCTCACCCGCTCCTCTCGTCGTCGCGAAGGGAATGAACCCTCCACATCTTTACGGACACCGACCATCGCGACGTCGGCGTTCAGATTGCCCACACGGGATATAGGCGATTTACGGATGATTTCCTTGGTTCCAATATTCATGATGCCTCCAACGATTAAACAAGCGATACGACAGAAACATTGAGCAAGTGCCGTACCTAAGAGCATTCATACATGTACACGTGAATTGCTAATGAATCCCTCTCAAATACCTTGTTAGGAAGCGTGTCGAAACAAAATAGTGAAGGGATATAGATTCATCATTTCGAAGTATTCTGGTGGTAGCTTGTTGATTCTAAATATAATTTAACGGTGCAGGGAAAAGCATACGCAACAAGAATGTCTGCCCTTCACCGAAAGGTAGGCCCCAGGGACATTGCCCCCATAATCATCAAGCGGAATCAGTCGCGCACGGTAAGGAGCGGACCGACCAACCCCAATCCTGTCAGCTCAACTTCTCCACTCGAAGACCGAGCAAGCGGATGAGTTTTCGGTGAGGGTTTTCTCGCCGATCGAGAAATGGTAGTAGCAGCTTCAGACCTTCCCGCTGCAGTATCGCCACATTGTCGGTCGGTGCAGCCAAGGTGTGCGCCCGAGATGTGGTCTTAAAATCAGCGAACCTGACGGTAAGCACGACGGTCCGAAATGATTGAAACCCTGCGTGATGCAGACGCTCGATAACACCGTGAACCAGCGCATCTAGCAGAGTGACTAGCCGTTGACTGTCGAGCGTATCGGAGTCAAAGGTCTCCTGCTCACCGATGGATTGGGGCTCCGAATATTCCTCAACCGGTGAATCATCTCGTCCTCGAATCTTTTCGTAAAAATCCACCCCTCGTTTCCCCAACAGGGCTTCAAGTTGATGGACGGTCAGCTCTCTCAGCTCCGTGACAGTCTTGATATGTTTTCCGTTTAGTATGCTTTCTGTTTTAGGTCCGATACCAGGGATGACCCGGATCGAGAGTGGAGCCAGAAACGTCTCAGCCTCTTCCTCGCGGACGACCGTGAGTCCGTCAGGTTTCCGCCATCCTGACGCGATCTTCGCGATCAGCTTATTGGGCCCGATCCCGACTGAGGCTGTCAGCCGTTCTTCTGCGTGGATCGCATTCTTTAGTCGCAGACATAATGATTCCGCTGCTTCATAGGATTCCGTAAAGCTCACATCCCCATACGACTCATCGATACTGGCCTGCTCCACCAGAGGAAGGAAGCGCCGTACGAGCCGCATCACGTCCTCTGAAACCCGTGCATACTTATGCATATCGACCGAGACAAAGATCACCGGCGGTTTCCCCGCCAGACGGGCGGCTTCAGATAGGCGCCACGCAGTGGAAATTGGCGTCGCCGAATAAATTCCGTACGCACGCGCCAGATAGTTCGCCGTAGAGGCAACCCCGCGCCCGTTCCCGCCCTGCGGAGCTGCACCAACGACAAGCGGCATCCCTCGAAACGCCGGAGTATCTCGCTCTTCAATCGCAGCGAAGAACGCATCCATATCTAAGTGAGCGATAATCCTCATTACTTTACAGTCTTGTCCAGTGCTGAATATCGCCACATGACTGACAATACTCACTGATTAGAAGACCTCTCAGGGGGAGTTCCGTCATTTTCATCGTAGCTATTCGTGCTTTCGGTGACGTACAATTAGCACCAGTTTGTGAGTCAAGATGGTTCGATTCCTCAATCGTTGCTCACAAACCAGCAACATGAACAGGAGGTCATTCGTGGCTTTTCAATGGTTCAACATTATCGGAGCTCTGATGTTGTTTTCTACTCTGTTCCTCAATGAGGCTGTGTACTTGAATGTGTGGTACGACTCCAACTTCATGCTGATTGTTCCGGCTATCCTGTACGTCGGTCTTGGAGTGTGGCTCTCACTGTGGGGAGGACCACGTCCTCAGAAGGCATGATGTCGTACAACGTCATGACTTTTCAATGTCTAGGACTTCGTCTTGAGCGTGCGGTAGCGTTCCGACCCAATATGAAGGGTCAATTTATTGATGCGCTCATCGAGCGCGGGGCAAAGACCATCACCGGAAAGGAGACCATCCATGGGTATGACTTTCATTAATTGGACTGGGTTTGTGATGTTGGTGCTTGCGCTTCTTCTGAATGAGCTGTTCCTTGGAATGACCGCTTGGTACGAACTCAACTTAGGGGCAATTGTTGTGGCGATCGTCTACCTGGTTGTGGGAGTAGCGCTATCACTCTGGCCAAGCCCACACGATCAGACAGCCTGATCGTATAGTCTTTCCTCCTTGTCGAACAATAGGACGCAAGGGGTAAGGTGCGTCTTCTGCGCTTTTCAAATCAGCAGTCTCGCTCCATTTTTTAGAACATTTCATTTAAGGAAGAGCGGTATCACTGAATGCTCTTCCCCTCCCCCAGTTGATTGCGAATAGTACCGACATTCCTACATCAGCGCGGCAGACCTGGCGACTGCAACAAAGTCACACTCCGTATTCATGTCTCTGGATCTGCCCACAGAATTGCCGAAACAGTCCAGACAAGTTCGCAACCTATACGTTTCCGGAGAGAAAACCAGAGCGTATCGAGGGTTGATCTGCTCAATCTAAATCATCTACGATCAGACAGTTGATCAAGAATTGACCAGGATACGGAGGGTCTCGCTATGACGACCATGGACATTGCAAAGGAAATCGCCGCACTCTGTAGACAGGGGAAAAATCAAGAAGCGATCGACCGTTTTTATTCACCGAATATCGAGAGTGTTGAAACCTGTGCGATGCCAGGCATGGATCAAATCCAGAGAGGAATTCAGGCCATCAAGGGAAAGAACCAGTGGTGGGTCGAGAACCATGAAGTTCACGGAGGGACCGTCGAAGGGCCCTATCCGAACGGCGACCGTTTTATCCTGCATTTCAAGTATGACGTCACCCCGAAGCAGACCGGGAAGCGTATCACTCTGGACGAGACCGGTCTCTACACGGTGCAAGACGGAAAGATCGTGAAGGAGGAGTTCTTCTACTCCATGTAACTGTCGTCACCAACCAACCCCAACCCCAACAAGAGGAGGAGATCATGGCAGACAAACAGTACAAACAGCTCGGATGTTTGGATGTGCAACCGTCAGGCGGCTGCGGATTCCAGGTGCGAGCGGAGACGGAGGCGGAACTGATGCAGCTCGTGGCGACTCACGCCAAGCAATGCCATAAGTTGGACACGATCCCACCAGCGATGGTGTCTGCAGTACAGGCGGCGGTCAAGACCGTCACGGTTACGGTCTAGCGATCGCTAGGCACAGTCAACAGGCCTCCCTGTGCACCCTCAGACGCCAGGGAGGCCTCCACATCTCGCACTCAAGTTTTGGCCAAGGAGGACTTATGGGCTTAAAAACAGTCCTACCCATTGCAATGCTTCTCCTGTTGAGTACCAGCGGGTGCAGCTACCTGTTTTACCCACACGCGAAGGACTTTACGGCGAAAGCCAAGGGAACAACGGGAGTCGAAACGTTGATCAATTTGACGAATATGGCTGAAGCCACGGCCAAATCCGCCAAAGGCGGCAAAGGGGTCGATCAACCATTCGACGACCTTCACAATCAGTTCCATGCCATCGACAACAGCATCTGCTGTGTCGAGAAATCGGTGAGAGAACAGCCGGCCTATTCACTGGCCGTCACACACAACAAAGAACTCGTGACGATCTTCAAGCGGCTATGGAAATTCAAGGATGATCAGCCGCAGCGGGATCAGCACCTGGACCTCTTTACCTCTGAACTCCAAGAGATGCGTCAGACCTTACAAACCCTGAGGTAACGTCGTGGCATCACCATCGCCAGAGCAAATCATTGAGACGCAGCGCCAGGATTGGAACCGCGTGGCCGGTGGCTGGGAGAAATGGGATCGTTTCTTCGACGAGCAAATGGCGTTCCTGAACCATCGACTCGTGGCCGATGCTCGACTGAGATCGGGCATGCGAGTACTCGACCTCGGATCAGGCACGGGCTACCCGGCTCTCCTGGCCGCACAAACCGTCGGGCCATCTGGCAACGTGACTGGTATCGATTTGGCTGAACAGATGTTAGAAGCCGCCAGACGTAAGGCGACCGCATTGAAGCTTTCCAACATCACGTTCAAAACTTGTGATGTCACGACGTTACCGTTCGAGGCCGCTTCCTTCGATGCCATAACCACCCGCTTCTGCCTGATGTTCTTGCCGGAGATTCCCAAGGCTGTCGCCGAGATCGCCCGGATCTTAAAGCCAGACACCTGGGTCGCCGCAGCAGTCTGGTCCGCGCCGGACAAGAATCCCTATCTCAAAATCCCGATCGATGTCATCAAGCAATTCGTCGAGCTCCCGCCACCAGATCCGGCAGCGCCAGGGATTTTCCGCCTGGCGAAGCCCGGCGAGTTGGCCGGCCTCTTTGAACAAGCGGGGTTGAACAATATCTCCGATCAAGAATTTCTCGGAGACGTGCGATTCAAAGCCACAGACGACTACTTTTCCAGCCTCATGGATATCGCCGCGCCGATTCAAAACCTATGGGGGAAATTGAGTCCTGCCCAAAAGGCCGAAGCAAAACAACGCATCATTCACACGGCTGAGCAGTATCGTATGGGCTCGATTGTCGCCCTCCCGATCGCCGTACGGATGGTTGCGGCACAGAAGCCTGGATGACTGATGTCGCCGAAGCGCGACAGCTTCAAAGATTTTGTCTTGGATCAGCTGACTGATCTTCACGGTCTGACGTGTCGCGCCATGTTCGGCGGCTACGGTCTCTATCATGGCGACATGTTTTTCGGAATCATCCACAAAGGACGACTGTATTTCAAAGTCACAATAGCGACGGCATCCCGCTACAAGGCACATAGTATGAAGCCGTTTCAGCCGAACGCCAAGCAGACGCTCAAGTCCTTCTATGAAGTGCCGATCGATGTCATCGAAAATGCGGAAGCCTTGACCCAGTGGGCGACAGAAGCAGTCGAGAAATGAGCCACAATCCAATAGAAACAGCCTCTGCCTGTTCACATAGCACGTGACACCACCAGCCTTCCTACCTTGCAACCGAGTGCAGCCTCCGACCTTCACGCACTCTTAAACTTGGTGAGCTTGGCAAACAGGATGGCGGAGAAGGGAAGGGCCAGGCCGAGGAGGAGCTGCACAATGAAGAGCTCGCCCAGCTGGCTGTAGTCAGCTGGTGTCTGAATGGTGCCGGTCGCTTGGTCTCGGACTTCCCGCGTGACGACGAAGATCTCGTTGAGATACTTTGTCCCAAGCTGACTAAAGGATAGTGCGAGATTGGTGAACGACGCCATCACGGCAAAGAAGGTGGCTTTCAGATTGGCGGGAGCTGAATTCGCGATCCAGGCCAACATCGGGATCATGGAGATCTGAACAAGCGGCGACTCCAGTGCCGTGTCGACCAAGGCAATGAAACGCGCATCGATGACTCCTCCGCTGATCCTCGCTGTCCATTCGTGTAATCCATAGTAGAGACCCGCAATCGGAAGTGCGAGGATCGTCCCAACGATGGTTAAGAAACCAACCACGTACATGATGGATCGTTCAGCCATAAATCGCCGAAACACAAACATTCCCACCAAGGCAACGATGCCGCCGATCAAGGACAACACCGAAAGGAACTGTTGATCGAACTTCAAGTGATCGATCATCCACCAGGTCGCACCTGGGCCGGTCCCTGGAATCGCCCGTAACGAGAAGACTACGGCTGCGGTGCCGACCAACGTGAGCCGTTTATCCGGCTCCAATTCCCGCGTCAGCCTCGACATCAAGAACAGGACGATGGTCATCGAACCGGCAAACACGATCTCTTCACGATACGGGAATCCACCGAGCCCCACCGTCAAGGTGAAGAGAACAAAAGCCATGCTGCCGATGAGGATCCACCAGTTCGGCTTCGTCGGTTCGCTTTGGGAGTCCCGCACGATCACCATCTGTCGCGCCTGTTCCGAGGAGAATCCTTCCTGAACAAGTTGGTTCCTCTGTCGATGCTGCAGCCACCACGCCAACCCGACTCCCAGCACCGACACAGCAGGAATCGCCATGGCCATCACATAGATCTGTTTGTAGAGCTGAACGAGGTCGGCCTGCGGCAATCCCTCGGTTCCGCTGAAGACATACACATTCACCAGCGCGACCGCGATACCGCCCCCAACAATCGCAACACGCCCGAGCGTCTGCATGGTTGTATGCATGAGCTTGCGAGTCTGGTCATCGAAGGGATGACCCTGCTCATCGACTCGCGGAACGGCTTCAACCGTCATCGCATCGGCAACGGCGTCTTGAATGACATATCCGATGGGGGCCAGCAGCACGCTGAGCACGAACCAGACTTCGGCCGGCAAGATAGCCGTCATCGTCTCGCGGTCACCGATCAACAGGGCCATAATACCGAGGCTGACCGTCAGCAGCCCGGCCCCCACCCCAACGAGCCAGCTCTTCCATCGCCAGAGAAGATCGACTGTATGACCGATCGGCATCTTCAGAGCCCAGGGAATCCCGGCCCAGAATCCAAGCGCGGCAAGGAATGACGCGGAAAGGCCAAGATAGTCCTTGACGAAGAAGGTCCCGACGATTCCGGTGAGGCCAGAAATCCCGTACGCCACATAGATCATGAGCGGCGGCAGATAGGATAACCGCATCTCACGGCCAAGCGAGAGAATGTTCCGATCGATCCATTGTGTGACGGGTGTGAGCATCACTAGCCCAATGATCTGCCTTTTTCACGACGCTCAACCAATGCCAGCAGATGTCTTCGCAGGTCTATCGAGGAAAGATGCACCCGATCGCCATGCCCCGCGAGCACCCATTCGAACGAGTAGTCAAGGAGTTTACGGAGGGAGTCCAGCATGGTCCACTTCCTCCAGATCAAACGAGTGGGGGCTTCCAGCGACTGCGTATGTGAATCCCACCAAAGATGATCGCCGGTGAAGAGAAATCGCTCCCGATAGAGCAACGCCATACTCCCGGCTGTATGGCCTGGTACAGGAATGATGTGAAACTCAGACCCCATACAGATCGGCTCTTCCCCAGTAATAACCTGTTCTGCAGTGGGTGCGGCATCCACATCGGCCCGATGGATGATCCGCTTGGCGCCGAAATGTGCGGCGTACCTATCCGCATCGGCCACATCGTCTTTGTGAGTCAGAAAGATGTGGGCGATGCCTCCTCGCTGCTCAAAGACATCAACCAAATGTTTAAGATACCGAGGGGAATCGATCAGCCAGTTCCCGTCAGGATGCTCAATGAAAAAACTGTTGGCGCCGAACGACTTCTCCGAATTAAAGCCGCAATAACTCACCCCGTCTTCAAGCGAAAGCGGGAAGCTTGCCATCGCCTGGTGCAGCCGCGACTTGTCACTATGCTCTGTGCCGATTGACCCCACCGGACACGCAAGCAATGCCTGATACGCTTGATGCGTCTGCACATCATCCTGCGGCTGGTTGTGGACTGCGGAATAGTCACCGATCTCCTCGAAACTCCGCGGTGCCAACTGACGACAGGTGTCACAATTGATACACGTGGCATCCACGTAGAAGTTACCCTGAGCGTTGGAATCGAGTCGTTTGTTTTGGTCTGCCATCAGATTACTTTTGTCTCTGCTTTTCCCGATCAGCCGCTCGCCAGAGATACCAGGATGCAATAGTCCGATACGGTTTCCATCGCTCTCCGTATCGTAACATAGTGCGTGCAGTCGGCAGGAGACGACGACCATAGGCGATCCGGAATCCATTCCGCACACCAAAATCGTCGACCGGCAACACATCCGGACGCCCCAACTGAAAGATCAACATCATCTCGACCGTCCATCGCCCGATGCCTCGCACGTCGATCAGCTGCTCAATAATGGCCTCATCATCCAATCGCTTCATCATGCGGTTGGTCGGTACCGTCCCATCAAGTGTTTTTGTGGCCAGATCACGAAGCGCCAGGATTTTGGGTCGTGAAAATCCGGCGTTCCTGGTAGCGCTCACCTTCATCGCCAAGAGGTCCTCGGGGCGAGGGAATCGCCGTCCAGGAAAGAGCGCGATGAACCGTTTGAGGATACTCTCGGCCGCTTTGCCATGAAGCTGCTGATAGGCAATCGCTCGGGCAAGTGATTCGAACGGAGAACGACGAACGTTCGGCCTCAGGGAGCAAGGACCAATTTCCCCGATCAACCGACACATCACTGAATCAACCTTGGAGAGATGGCTGGTCGGTGAACTCACAGTACGCATGGAAGCCGACTATCAGGCAGTCAATCACCGTGTGGGCGAAATCGCGTCGGCTTCGATTTCAACCAGCATATCTGGATCGATCAGCCGTTTCACTTCAACCATGGTCGTGGCTGGCCTGATCGCGCCAAACATCTCCCCATGTGCACGACCAACCTCCTGCCATTGATCGATATTGGCCATATAAATCCTGGTCCGCACCACGTCAGCCA
>CAKKRK010000209.1 GCA_919902665.1 Nitrospiraceae bacterium | reverse complement strand
CCATTTCCGCCACCTGGGCATGTCGCTGCGCCGGTTCATCAAACGTCGAACTGATAACCTCCGCCTTCACCTGCCGCTGCCAGTCGGTCACTTCTTCCGGTCGTTCGTCAATCAACAACACGATGAGTGTGACTTCTTTGTGATTCCTGATAATGGCCCGAGCGATCGCTTGGAGAAGCATCGTCTTACCAGTACGCGGAGCCGCCACGATCAGTCCTCGCTGGCCTTTGCCGATCGGAGTTGTCAAATCCATGACGCGGGTACAATACTCTTCTCGGTCAAACTCCAAATTGAGTCGTTCTTCGGGGTACAACGGAGTGAGGTTATCGAAGAGAATCTTATCGCGCGACACCTCGGGATCTTCATAGTTGACCTTCTCAACCTTGAGTAAGGCAAAATACCGTTCACTCTCTTTCGGGGGACGGATCTGACCCGACACAATGTCGCCGGTACGAAGGTTGAACCGGCGGATCTGTGACGGGGAAATATAAATGTCGTCGGGACCCGGTAGATAATTTGAGTCCGGCGCGCGGAGAAAGCCGAATCCATCAGGAAGCGTCTCTAGCACCCCTTCCCCAAAGACCACACCGTTTTTCTCAGTCTGAGCTTGGAGGATCGCAAAGATCAGTTCCTGCTTTCTCAGATTGGCGGCCCCTTCGATCTTCAGTTCACGCGCCACATCATTCAGGTCGGCGATGGACTTCTGTTTCAGTTCTGCAAGATGCATTACTTCCCCCCTATCTACTGACATAGAACTCCTCTCAAGCCGTGGGTTTGTTATTCTCCAGAATACACTCGAACTGATTTGGTCATGCGAAACGTGCTTTTACCGTAGAGATGCGCTTATTTAGGTCTTGGTCTGTTTGGGTTGGAATTGCTTGCGGAAGATTCGTTGTCCGCTTCTTTATTGAGTTGTCTCATTATGAACTGCAGGGATTACGGTCACCTCTAAAACTCTCCGAGGTCTACAGCTCAAGCAGGATCTTTGATGGGCTCACTTACGTTACGCTCGCTGCTAGATTTGATTCGGGACAGGTTCCGGAGTTGAATTCTTCGGTGGAGAGAATCAGCCCAGCCTTAGATGATAAAGCGATGATACCCAGGCATCGACCGGTTGTCAACTAGCATCAAGAATTTTGTTTTCTCTACATCATGCGAACAATCCTTCCTCACGGGTTGTTCCCTGAATTTAAAGTGTGCTACACAGGAGAATCTCGAATCTAACACCGATGAGACAGCGAGTACGACATGGCGCGTGACGAAAATGAAACTAGCCCTGGCCGCGTATTTTCACTCCTGGAAGCCAATCAGCTTATCCCTCAGCTCCAGTTGCATCTGTCAGCCGTGCGGGAAGGTAAAACCGTCCTGATGCGAACTCGTGAGGAGGCGAACAAAGCATCGGCCAATGCATGTTTCGGCGGTGGAACACCAGTGGGTGCATCCTACGTGAAAAGCCTTCAGGAAATCAGTACCAACCTTCATGCCATCCATGAGTTGGGAGTCGTTGTAAAAGACATCGATCTTGGGCTGTGCGACTTTCCACATATCCGAGACGGTCGAGTCGTTTACTTATGTTGGAAACTTGGCGAGAAAGAAATCTGCTGGTGGCACGAAGTCACATCCGGGTACGACGATCGTTGTCCCATCGAAGAAGATCCTGCTTAGTCCCATGCTTCCTTAACCAAGATCGGCAAACAGCACCGAAGCGCACAGCAGTTTATAAGGTATGAAATTCGTCATCATCGGCTACGATAGCCCACAGGGGGAAGCCAAACGAAAGCTCCATCGGGCCGCCCACTTAGCCAACCTCGAACCACTGGATAGGCAAGGGCGAATCGTTCTCGCAGGCCCTCTTACAGATAAAACTGGGAGCCTACTGGTGCTAGAATTTGAGACACGGAAGGAGGCTGAAGACTTCGCCCATCATGACCCCTATACGGTTTACGGTGTCTTTGAGCGAGTTGAGATTCACCCGTTCCTGCAGGTTTTCCCAAAATCCCCCTCGTAAACTTCTCCCATTCCTTAGGATTTAGCCTCCTCTTTCGAAGCATTGTCCGATACTACCCAGAGCGGTATAGTTCTCTTATGAATTTTCAGCGTGTATTAAGAATTCTTCCCGTCGTCGCCTTCTTCCTTCTCCTCTATCAACTGGCAAATGCGTCAGAAACCACGGTAGTCACCGAGGGGCGTTATGTAATGGGAGATGGCGATACTCTCGCAAGAGCTGAGGAACAGGTCCTCCGATTGGCTCAGCGCAGAGCGGTTGAAGAGGCTGGACTGTATATCGAGTCTACCTTTCACGATATAGAAAAAGCCTCCTCCGGGAAAAGCTTCCAATCCAGCTCATTAGAGATTCGTACTATTGCGGCCGCGATAACAAAAACTGAAATTCTGGAATCACGGCGTTCCATCGAAAATGATCGACCAAGCTTCTATATCCGAATCCGCGC
>CAKKRK010000208.1 GCA_919902665.1 Nitrospiraceae bacterium | reverse complement strand
TCGAGCGGTGTGTGGCAATTCAGGCAAACCCAAATGTTCTTATCCTTCTTCCAGTAAGCCTGGAAAAACGGATCTTCGTAGGCATGGGCATGAATGCTCGTCTTCCATTCCTCATAGATCTCGCGATGACATTGGCCACAGGATTCGGCTTTGAGGCTTGCGAGCCCATCAGGAATTTTCTGAAACGGAATGGCATGGGCATAGTCATCACGCAACCCGAAAATCACGACCGGTTTGATCTCCGTATAGTACAGATAGGTTGCCCCAGCCAGCACAACCATCAGAATTGGGATGACGTACGCGCGCCTCATACGGCAAGCAGCGTCTTGATGTGGGCCTCGACCGAGGCCGCAAGCGCTGTCAGGTTATATCCTCCTTCGAGTGAGGAGAGAATACGACCGTTCGCATGGCGTGTGGCGATACCCGCCACGATCTCGGTCAACTCCGCATAGCCGGATTCAGTCAATCCCATACTTGCCAACGGATCATCCTTATGCGCGTCGAAGCCGGCTGAGATGATGACAAACTCTGGCTTGAAATCATCGGCTGCCGCTACGAGCACTTTCTGAAACACGGCGCGATAGTCGTCATCCCCCTCACCGGCTTCCATCGGCACATTGATGGTGAATCCTTCCCCAGCTCCCTTGCCGCGCTCGGTTCCTCGGCCTGTGCCAGGATAATGGGGATACTGGTGGGTGCTGAAAAAGAGAACCGAGGGATCGTCCTCAAAGCTATGTTGGGTCCCATTCCCATGGTGAACATCCCAATCGACAATCAGCACTCGTGTGAGTCCATACTTTTTCTGGAGATAGCGGGCAGCAATCGCCACATTATTGAAGAAGCAGAACCCCATCGCTTGTCCCGCTTCGGCATGATGACCTGGAGGCCGAACAGCGCAGAACACGTGATCAACCTCCTGTGCCATGATGGCATCCACCGCCGCCAATGCCCCTCCTGCCGCTAAATACGCAGCCTGCAGTGTGCCTGGGGACATAGACGTATCAGGATCGAGCGAGACGCGGCCACTCGCGGGTGCGTGGCGGGTGAGCGACGCCAGATAATTGGAGTTGTGGACTTGCGTGATCCACTCATCCTCGGCCTTTCGTGGCTCGATCCTGACCAGTCGAGCAGCGACTCCGCTCTCCTCCAATCGCTGCACGATCGCGCGCAACCGATTGGGAGACTCGGGATGCCCGAGCCCCATGTCATGTTCAAGATACGCCGGATGATAGACGAGACCTGTCTTCCCCATACACACACCCTCACACTCACGCGCAATTCCAAGTCAGATTATCATGCAGAAAACGCCATAGACAATGTGCGCCAGCACTGCTATCGTTTCCCACGAACAACAGGAGCCATCATGCCCAATCCACGAATCGAACCGCTGAAGAAATTCCTGGCCATGGACCCGAACGACGATGTCGCCTGGTTTGGGTTGGGGAAAGCCTACATGGACGACGGGAACTTTGACGAAGCCGCGAAAGCGCTGCAGCAATGCATCACGGTAAAACCCACCTACTCAGCTGCCTATTATGGGCTCGCGCAATCTCTCCAGAAGCTAGAGCGCCTCGACGAATGCCGAACCATCTGTGCGACGGGCATTGACGTCTCGACGAAGAACGGTGATGCCATGGTGACGAAGAATCTTGAGGCGTTGAAGCTTTCGTTGCCGTCGTGAAGTCTGCGTTCCCATCCACGTCTCCCTTTCGTCTCCCATCCTGGGCCATCCGTCTTGCGCGTCGGCAGCAAAACCCGATCGTGGCGGCGTCCGATCGTATGCGATTCGTCATCCAGCTCGCACTGACCAACGTCACCGCTCAGACCGGTGGCCCCTTCGGGGCGGCAGTCTTCGAAACCAAGACAGGACAACTCATCGCCATTGGGGTAAACGTCGTCGAACCCACCAACTGTTCACTTGCCCACGCCGAAGTGGTCGCCCTCGCCAACACACACGGGACTCTGAAGCAGTTCGATCTTGGCGCGCCTGGTATGCCGAAGCTCACACTCGTGACGAGCTGTGAACCCTGCGCCATGTGTTATGGCGCCATTCTTTGGTCCGGGGTTCGTAAAGTCGTCTGCGCCGCGCGAGGGTCCGACGCAACGGCAATCGGATTCGATGAAGCTCCGAAACCTAAGAACTGGGTAACCGAACTGGAGAAACGCGGGATCTCGGTTGTCAGGGACATGTGCCGAGCAGAAGCTAAGGAAGTCTTTGGGCTATATCGACAAACCGGTGGTCGCATTTACAATGCCCGGAAGGGTTCATAGATTTGGCATTCACTAATCTTATCCAATACACTAATTCTTAATCTCCTGCACCTGGGTGAGAAACGCATTGAAGACCTCGGCGAATTTCTCCACCTGCGGCACCGCGCCGTCCATCTTCGCGGATTGTCGATATGGCATAAGGTCATCCACGGCTTGATTCACTTGCTGAGCTCCAGCCTGATAGGACGCCCCACCCGCTTGCGCGGCACTCGCGGCAAAGTCTTTCATGATAGCCGGCGTATTGGCCCCCTGCTTGGGATCCACCAATTGTTGCGTGAAGGTGGGGATCGCCCAGGGGGTTGACATGAACTCAACCTTAGATTGCCCCCCGGCATGCATCTCGTTCGATATGACATTTAATTGAGCTGACACTCGCGCCAGTTGAGCGCTTATCTGAGCTCGCTGAACCTCGGGTGTCACGATGCCTCCACTTTTTTCCAAGGCTTGCTGCGCTGCCATTCCCTGAATGTGCGCGTTAGCCATACTTACAGATGTGGCTACGGCGTTAAACCTCGCCTGGGCCTCTTGTGCTTGACCAATATTAACCGCGTTATAAAACCGCTGTGTTTCATTGAATTGTTTTCTAGCTACATCACCGAACAGCAAGCTTTTCTCGAGATAGAACTCCTCCACACCTCTTTCGCTACGCACGTGATCTCTGACCAGATCGGCACTGAGTTGAGCCACCAAGGCCTTCCCTATCTGACCCTGTGTCTGCCGAATTTTAGCCAAGATCAAGTAGGATTCGGTCAGGCTTTCTCCCGAGGTATGAGGGCAAAACTCACACCGTTTTATTACCTCCATCGCAGAAAGAAGCTCCCGCTCTGCCGATTCAACGGTGCCCTGCGCGAGGCAGACCCTAGCACTTCCTTGATGAGCTAAAGCAAATGCCTGTGTCCATCTCGCATACGTGACAGGAAACCCTCGACTTTCTCCATGAAAATTCGATGCAGAGCCATATTGAACCTTCCCCTTATTGTCCAGGGCCTTTTTAAGTTGCTCTTGATAGCTTGGGAACGGCTCCAACGGCGCACTTCCTTTTAAAAAGTCCTGATAGATACGCAGTGCCTCTGACGGCGCCTTCTCTTCTTGCGCCCTTGCAGCTTCGAGGCTCCTCAGAACATCACTGGACTCACCAAGGAAATAGGCTGGATCTCTTGGAACATAAGAGGCGCAACCCAAACATCCTATTAGGGGTAATAAAGCTAATACAGTTTTCGCCATTTTTAGCATAACGTTCTCTCCTTGCATGCCATATGTCTTTATGAATCCTTCATGGATGAGAACGGGAGGTGCTCTTCCCTTGTCCTGCCCTAGCGGACTGTTGCGTACAGTGCCTCTCGCACCTTTTTCAATTCCGGCTGGAGAAATTGAGTTGTGCAATAATCAGAATACTTGTAATCGCTATTGTAGTAATCATCGGGGGATGACACATGCATAATTCTTGATCGGTTTACCATTAATCGCCCATCTGAAAAGTGCCCATAATAGAGCCCGTATAGGTTGTAGTCTTTGAAGCTTACTTTATGCTGCCATGCATGGGCCCAAGGCTTTCTAGGGTGAAAGGCATATATCTGAAACTCGACATCTCTGGAATCTGATCCCCACGGAAGACCTAAGAACATAAAGAGGACACCTGACGGTCCGAGCCCGTACGACGTTTTAGTCCCAACAACGGTGTCATGGTTCAAGACTCCGGTAACAACTAAGTCATATTCAGTGTATCCGGTGGTCATCTTTTCCCAAGTGGGAAAATAGTCGACTTGTGAGAACAACTGTGCAGACTTCAATTCCGCGGCTAAACACTTGCCAAATTGTGTGGGATTACCAACGTCCGTCTCTGTCGCATATAAAACGCCTGGCACGTCAGCAAATCCTAATGCGCCGAAGGTCCTCACCTTTGCTGTGGGATTTCGATCCTCCAGCTCGATTACTGCAACCCTAAGGGAGGTGCTCTTGAAATTTTGATCTGGTGGGTTCGGTATATATATCCGTTCCTTAAATCCACATCCGACGGTTACACTAAGCGTTGCGGGGATCACCATATAAACCGCTACTCGTTTCAAGCTCTGTAGAATGATGCCAATTCTCATAAGGCTTCTCCACGTTGTGATACCGCTCTTCGTAACCTACAGATAGAGGGGGCTCCGAAATTTCAGGCAGTGCGCTAAGTGGTAACCTGACTTCACCGAAGCCACCTCTGATCCAGTGCACTTCTTGCTGGGCAACAGCTTTGGCTTTATCGAAAGCCTCCTCAATCAGCCACACGCCATCTCTGGTGTATTGTTACTTCCGAATCTCCTGCACCTGGGTGAGAAAGGCATTGAAGACCTCGGCAAATTTTTCGACCTGCGCCGCAGCGCCATCCACCTTCCCGGACTGGCGATAGGGTACCAGCTCATCCACGGCTTGGGTCACGTCCTGGGCCCCAGCGTGATAGGACGCCCCGCCCGCTTGGGCCGCATTCGCGGCAAAGCCCTTCATAATGGTCGGGGTATCCGCGCCCTGCTTGGGGTCGACTAGTTGTTGGGTGAACGTGGGAATTGCCCAGGGAGTGGTGTTCACTTGTAACGTCTTTGGGTTCGATCCAGCCTGAGCGGCCACCATGGTCATGAACAGTTGGCTCTGCATTTGAGCCATCTGCGCGTTGAGTTGCGCCGCTTGTACCTGCGGCGTCATTACTCCCCCGCTCTTAGCGAGTGCGCGTTGGGCCAACCCCTGCTGTATGCCCGCATTGGCCGCCATGATCCCCCCAGCGATAGCCGATGCCATGGCCAATTCCTGCTGCGATTGATATTGCATCGCACCCTGGAATAGCTTCTCCACGGCGGCAAACTGCTGTTGACTTCTCTCTCCATAAAGAACTCGTTTCTCAGAGAAAAAGTCCGCCAATCCACCATCGGTGGCGAGGTGATCTTCCAAAAGATCTGCATTGAGCTTTCGAATCATGGCCTTGCCAACCGCACCTTGAGCTTGATAAACGTTCTGCAGTATGCGATTCGACTCCCGAAGGCTCCGCGCATGCGTGTGGGGACAAAATTCACATCTCCTAATGAGAGCCACAGCATCTGTCGCTTCTGCCTCCGCTTTGCCCAATTCATTCTGCATGAGGTAAATCCGAGCCAAACCCTGATGCGCCCGAGCCATGGCCATCACTTGGCGCGCGTACACCTCTGGAATCCCTAGGCTAGAATCCTTGGTGAATGATCCATAGCCGTTGCTTTCCTGAAAGGCCTGAAGCGCTCCTGAGAATGTCTTTTGATATTCAGCAAACTCTTCCTTTAAGGTCACACGGGCCAGAACCTGTTGGTACAGCTTCAGGGCTTCTCCCGGGCTGGCTAGCTCGCGTGCTTCTGCTGACTCCACCGATTGCAGCGCCTCATTCGAATTCGCCCGAAGGTACGCCGCATCGAATATTGGAGATGCAGAACAACCGGCTGTTAGCGCGACCAGCAAAATCGCGCCCGCTACCCTCCCCAAAGAGTTATGTGACGCACGCTTCATGAGCCGCTCCTTTCCGAATTCTGAGCTTTTGGGAAGCGCAGCACATCTGGCTTCGGTGAGTTATGTTTGAGTGCTGCCGCCAAACTGGTTCTCATCCCAAGTAATGCTGGCTGCAACAATTCGGGCGTGCAGAAATCGGTGTAGGTAATTGAAGCACCTCTCGCAGCCCCAAAAAGACTCTCTCCGTCGCTCCAATCATTCAGATAATACAGACCTTTCCAATAAGTATGCTCAAGTCTGATTTGATGACCCCAGAGTTGTTCATCAGGCAACATAGGACTTAGTGCGATAAGGTTGAAGGAGATCTCCCGCGAGAATGACTGAGCCGGTAGGCCCAAAAAGCCAAACAGGACTCCAACGACTGAAAGCCCATAGAAATGCTTCTTATTCTCAATTTTATCTTGCAGCAGCCGACCTGTCACAATCACATCATAGGACTTGTATTCCTCCGCAAGTTTCTCCCAATTCGAATGATACTCAACAGACGCAAATGATTTGGACCCCTTCAATTCAGTAGCGACACACTTCCCCAGGAGCGTATGATGAAACGCAACCAATTCAGTGCCATAGAGAGCCCCTGGGATCGCACTTACCCCAGGGCGCTGGACACCGGTACCTGCAGATCCATCCTCCAATTCCACTACAGCCAGCTTCAGCGGGAGGGTTTGAACAGATGGATCTGGCGGATTAGATTGATACACTCGCTTGGGGGGAACTCCGCCGCTACAGCTCACTACTGAAACAATGCTGGCAACAACTACCAACGATCTCCACACCAGCCCCCACTGAACGTTACCGACGATACTCATAGGACATCTCCCCGAATATTGCTTTTCTCTAAATCCAGCGTGTCCCGATCGCTGGCAGCTTTGGCTTCAGCCAAAACACCTTCTGCTGCCAGATACTCCGTTGTCTATTTCCTTTCATTTCCGAATTTCCTGCACCTGAGTGAGAAAGGCATTGAAGACCTCGGCGAATTTCTCCACCTGCGCCACGGCGCCATCCACTTTCCCGGATTGGTGATAGGGCGTGAGGGCATCCACCGCTTGCGTCACTTGCCGCGCTCCGGCTTGATAGGACGCCCCGCCCGCTTGAGCTGCGTCGGTGGCAAAGCCTTTCATGATCGTCGGCGTATTTGTGCCCTGCTTGGGGTCGACTAGTTGTTGGGTGAACGTGGGAATTGCCCAGGGAGTGGTGTTCACTTGTAACGTCTTTGGGTTCGATCCAGCCTGAGCGGCCACCATGGTCATGAACAGTTGGCTCTGCATTTGAGCCATCTGCGCGTTCATCTGCATCTGTTGCACCTGTGGCGTCATCACGCCACCGCTTTCAGCGAGCGCGTGCTGGGCAAAGCCTTGCTGAATGCCAGCATTTGCTGCCATAAGACCACCCGCCACGGCCATTGCCATTGCCTGTTGTTGCTGGGCGTGGTATGCACGGGCGCTCTCAAACAGTTGCTCCACGGCAGCCACTTGTTGCTGACTTTGGTCACCAAGCGTTACTCGTTTCTCAAGATAGAAGTCTTCAATGCCCCCATCGCTTTTCAGGTGATCTTCGAATAAGTCGGCATTGAGTTTCCGAATGAGCGCTTTCCCATAATTGCCCTGCGCCTGATAGACGGTCGCGAGAATAACATTCGCTTTTTGGTGGCTGGACGCTACATAGTGCGGGCAAAACTCGCAGCGCTTCGCGATGGCCATGGCCTCAGTCGCTTCGGACTCGGCCTTTGTCCACTCCTTCTGGCTTACAGCGATCCTGGCCAATCCTAGATGGGCTTCCGTCGTTGCCACAATCTGGCGGGCATAGACCTCCGGGATTCCAAGTCCTGAATCTTCACGAAGTCCCCCGTTCCCATGACTGTGCTGAAATGCGACAAGGTCATTGGTGAATGCTTTCTGATACTCTGCAAACTTGGTTTTCAGTTTCGTCTTCGCCAGCATCTCCTGATACAGAACCGCAGCTTCAGCCGGATGTGTCTGTTCTCGAGCTTGAGCCGTCTCGACGGTCCAGAGTGCATCATTCGAGTGGCCACGAAGATAGGCTGCATCATAATTCGGAGAATTCGCGCAGCCCGACATGAAGAATGGCGCGACAACACCTGCTCCAGCGATCAGAAGAGCCCAGCATCTGAGTTTCATCATGGTGTTGTCCTTTCCGGGGTCTTCTCCTGAGCAAAGGCAGAACCTCCTTGCTCAGCAGTATTTCGCTTCAGGGCCTCCGCAAAACTGTTCCTCATGGCTAGAAAATGTGGCTGAAGCAATTCGGTGGGGCAGAAATCGGTATCTACGTGGGTACCAGAAATGGCATGCCCGTTTACCAGCCACCGAATGCTACCCAAATCACTAGCGCCGTGCCCCCAAAACATTCCTGAGATCTTTGAATCATGGAATTTGATAGGGTGGGTCCAAATGGGCCGATCTGGTTGATGCGGCTTAAACGCCGTGAGCTCAAACATGGCTTCGCGAGAGGTACCTTCTATAGGAAATCCTACAAGCCAGAGCGCAACTCCAAGCGGATCCAACAAACCATAGGTGTACTCGGTCCGCTCGAATTTATCCTGATGCAGACGACCGGTCACGATAATGTCATATGACCGAAATCCATGAGCCCCTTTTTCCCAATCAGGGTGATAGTCGACGACTTCGAAGAGGTGAGATTGTTCTAGTTCAGCTGCCAGACAAGTTCCGAAGAGCGTCTGGTTATACTTTTGAAACTGTGTCCGGTAGAAATATCCAGGAGTAAATACTTCAAATAAATTCCAATTCGTAAATCCGTTCCCCGGCGACCGATCTTCCAGTTCGATCACGGCGACTTTCAGCGGCATCGGCTTTCCCGCTTGCCCTGACGGATTGGGTTGGTAGACACGTTTCGGTGGAACTCCGCCGCAGCCAGTGATCAGCGCCAAGCCAAGCACAAAGATCAATCCCGCCAATCTTCTTTGCATGTGAATACTGATGTTTGCGTTCATAGCCCTCCTCTTGAACATTGAGACCGATTAGTCACGATGGTTTGGATGCTAGAGATCCAAGGTATCCTGATCGCCTGTCGTCTCCGTTTCATCCAGAATCCCTTCCGCAGCCAAATACGCCATGGCCTGCTGCTCCATAGCCTCCAACTTTTTCTGCAACTCTAGAGTCCGCTGTTGTGCATTCCGCTGCAGTTGCGCTTGCTTCGGATCGGCGAGCGCCGCTTGTGCCTGTTGCCCTTGCTGCCGAATTTCCTCGCGCTGCGCCTGAAGCTTCCCCTCGAACATCTGCATCGTATCGGCATAGGCCCCAAAGGATTGCTCCAGTGCGCCCAGTCCAGCCACAGCGGCTTTGGCTTCTGAACCGCCACCGCTGTTCGGTGCAAACGGAGAGGTGGGATTCACGTTGGTCACGGTCGCGGTCAGATCCTTGAGCGAGCCGAAGACTTCTGTCCGAAAGGCCCGTTCTTCCGCCTCGGAGCGGGCTTGCCGCTCACCTGCCCCAGCGTTGGCTTTGGCCACCTGACCATCGGCGCGACTCTGGTCGGCCAGTTTGCGTTCAGCTGCGGCTAGATCCGGCATGCCCTGTTCGTCGTAATACTTGGCGCACGCCTCATGAATAGTGGCGGCGGCGTAGTCATAATCCGCCGCACGGCCCCTCAATTGGTTCGCCTTGTCCCAGTGCGGCAGCATCGATTTGGTGACTTGTTGGATAGCCTTGGCATGACCCTTATGCTTGGTGGAGAGCTCCGAGCGGCCTCGCGCAGCATATTTGTTCGTCAGACGGATATGCCCTTTCCTGTAGAGCGGATTGACCGCGACGGCTTGCTCATAGGCCTCGAGCGCTTGGGTCTGCTGCCCGGCATTCCAGTAGGAGGCGCCCGCATTGAACCAGGCCTTGTGTTCGTCTATGCCACCCGCCCTGGCCTTAGCCTGAAATGACTGTGCCGCTTCGTCAAAGCGCCCTCGACGAAATGCTTCTTCGGCACTCGCCTTCACAGTGATGTCAGAATTGGTCTCGATCTGCATCGTGCCTGTATTTCCAGAACGCGACGGACTTCCAGCGCAGCCCGCAATGAAGCCTATCACCATCACTACTATGCCTACCCTGTTTGCATGATATGGCATTATCCGATCAGCTTCCTCAGACCAGACGACCCTTCAAGACATTTACGGACATTTCGGCTGAGCGGCCAATTTCCGCTGACATTGGACATCGTTGCCACAATCGATCTGATAGGGATTACCACAGTAGGGGGCTGGAACCCTCGGGGGGGAGCTTATCTGGGGTGTCCTATCTCTGGTAAGGCTCTGGCTACCCCGCCGACATTCCATCGCCTGAACGACCGCTTGTTCGTAGCCAACTTCCAATTCCATTTGCCGCCGGGTCTCGTCCTGGCTCCCCCGTGGCCATTGCGCCAGGGATTGTCGGAGTTCTTGAATATGCTGACGTAGCCCCGAACTGGCGGCCTCTGCCGATCCTGCCTGGGCAATCATGTCGTCGATCGTTGGATCCGGCGGAACGCTGACTCCCCGTCGTTGCGCGATCGCTCTGAGCTCTTGGGGAACCGGCACTCGGTTCGGACAATTCCCACCGGAGAAGCCACCTCCGGTTCCACCAGAGGAAGAAAACCTTTCACGCCCCTGGTTATAGGCTCCCAGTCCGGAGCGGAACGACCGCAACATGGCCGTCTTGTCGAACGAAGAACCCGCCTCCAGGGTCTCCCCCGACAGCGCCCCCCCCGCCGTGCCGGGTTGGCTGTTCTGAATCCGGCCCAAGTCGGAGTCCAGCTTGGCCAGGAGATCTTTGCCCGGCCCCTTCGTGCCAGACTCATCGTCTGGACAACCCAGATTTTCATCGCAGACTTTGTCCTTCTTTGCCTTCTTCGCCTTGCAGGTCTGACTGGTTGCCTCGTCCGACCTCGCCAATTCCGGATTCACCACGAGGCCCGGGTCGCAGTTCTTGTCACTGCCTGTCGTTTCTTCTTTTTCCGCCGTGACCAGCGCGGACAGGCGGCTCTCCAAGGCTTGCCGGCTGGCTTTGACCGCATCGAACTTGGCTTGCATTTGAGACAAATTGGCCTGAACAACGACGTCCAGCCTTTTCGCCTCTTCCCATAGGCCGACGAAAGCTTTTCCGTCTTCATACAAACTCGCGACCGTCTTCCCTGTTTTGCATACCAGTTCCATCTTCTTCGTTAAGTCATCGGCTCCACCGAAATTGCTGAGTTTGGCTGATATCCTGCACGCGCGGGCAATGTAGGACTTCTGGTCCCCTCGCTCGACTTCTGATCGCATCGCGTCAAGCTCTACGGCTATCTCAGCCATCTTGGCTTCTTTGCCGGGAGCGAAACCCTTGAACCGCTTCGCACCATATTCGTTCAACTTCTCCCGGAGCTCTTCACACCCACCGGCCTTGCCGTTTTTGCAATCTGAAAGAGCTTGATTCGTCTCCAGAAGCCGATTGCCTGTTACGCATAGCTCTCCATACACCTGTGCCGGAGTACCCTTGGGCGTATTGGCTGCAAACTGGCAGGCCAAAAGTCCGGCCTCCCGATACATTTTCACGGGGAGCGCCATCTTGGCTTTGGCCATCTCCCAGCTCGCATCATCTCGATCAGCTTTTGCGCGATCGAGCGTCGCCTGCATATCGTCTTCCAGCACTTTGAGATCGACGAGCTTCTGCTGGAGTGCTTGATACCTTGTCGTGCTCTCCCCTTCGGACAACGGCACTTTGGCATCAACGTTGGACCAGGTAGACACGATGAAGAACAGGACAGCGGTGACCCCGAAGGACAACGGGGAGCGGAGCTTCGTGAGGACCCAGAAACAGTTCCGTATCGGCCGCACCCAGGGGGCGCTCGGTAATGAGAAGAACGATGGCTGCAACATCTGGATCATCCTATAGCCTTAGGATACATGCGCACGATCTACTCCTTCCTGCCTCTTAGTTCAAAATGCTGCATTGTTATCCTGGAGCTGCGTCCCCTCGCAATGCGCCAACTGGCGTACATATTTCCCATTACAATTTGCTATCATCTTTTGCCCCTCTTGATCGCGCGATCGGGCATGGTTGTGCGATGAGGCGTTGGAGCAGGCCATTTCCTGATTGTGTGCGTGAAGTCACCACAGGCAGCCGCTGGCCCATTCCAACTCAACGAATGACCGCATATTTGACAAAAAAAGACGACTCGGCTTTATCAGAAGAACCGAACCTAACTGAAGCTTGTAGACTCGAAGATGGATGGATGGATGGATGGATGCAACTTCCGGATCACGCTACACCCCAGGGACTGGACGGATTATTTACTCCTGTCTGCTTCATTGTGTCAATGCTATTTGCGGCAAGAGACTGCATATAAACCCGGATTCCGCAGTTGAACGGTTGCGATCACGAGCGAGCACTCAAACACCCTCGCAAGATGGGAAGATGATGCGGGCTCAGGGAAGAGGGTCATGCCCGCGCCTGCGGCGCGGAGACAGGCATCTAGGCATTCCGGACTTCTTGGATGCCCGCTTGAAGCACACGGGAATGACGAGAGGAACAATGGTCAACTGCAGAATCCTGGTTTAAGACCACACATAGTTACCGAGGGCTATAGCACTTGCCGAACGACATCCGTTTGATGTTCAGTCAGACCTGCCGACGCAGTGGGATTCTGAATCAGCATACGCACTCGTGGGTGAATACGCTGCTGTTTGGGCCGTTCAATCAACTCAACATTCGCAAGCCTTAACGCCGCTCGTGACGGCAACGGCTCGACGTCCCAGAGTGAAATCAACACGGCGCTGAGGGTCGGCACCCTGGTGAGCAAAACTGTCACCACCCCGGCAAGTGTCTTCAGATCCAACCAGATCGCTTCCGAACGAGTGTTCTTTTCCCCCTGAAGGTCGGCTCGTGGAATGGAGATGCTGAGCACCACCGAATCGCAATAGTCGGCCAATTGCTTAGCCTTTTGCTGAATGCGCGCGAGAATTCGATGAGTTAGGATGACACCCCGATCCTCCTCCTCCCCAATGACCTCATCTAAGTGGAGTCCCCGTAAGGGCAATCGCTGCCGCGCCGCCGATCCCACCATCGCGGTGACTTCCACGAAAAAACGTTCACGACCGAGACGACATTCAAGATCAGCTGTTCGCGCCTGCGACTCTGGCAAAAACGTGACCTGGACTCCGACACGAAGTAATTGGGTGGCCAACTCCAATTCAGCGAGCGCGGATTCCCTCACCCCGTAGTCATAGTGCGTCAGCCGACGGACGAGGCGGCCCAGACGGAGATGGCTTGATTGATCGACGCAGTGACGATGAAGTGCACTCCAACGATCATGCAGTTCACGAGAAAGCCCTTCCTCGTCTCGTTTCCAGGCTGGTATCGGTTCCGGCTGCCGTCCTCGCAGAGGTGCAACCAATCTGAATGTTTTTCGTGGACGAAACCGTGCCACCGTTTACGCGACCCCCGAATCCCCCTCATCGTGACTGGACAGGCCCGACAGCTCAGGTTGCCGCTTAGCCAATTCATCGGCCACTTCATCCAACCATCTGCCCGCACATCCCAATACCTCACGCACCAACGGCTCTGGCTGCCCCGTTTGCTTGATCGTCCATTGGGAAACATATTCGAGCAGCGTCTCGCGATCAAATGATCGAGTTGAATGGGTCGCGAGCGCAGAGAGTTCCCTCAGACCCACGCGCAGAATGTCCCCCACGGTCTCCCGGACATAGGATGTACTGGCCGTGACATACTGGACAATGCGATGGAGTTCGTGATCGTTCATCCCTCTCTCCGCTCAGGGAATTCTTACACCATAGCCGTGGCCTGTCAACGCCGCTGCACCTGTTCAGTCCGGCAATTTCCTCCAATCTCAGCGTTGCCTGGTGATACACTACCGCCTGTTCCTGGCACAAAACTTACCTGAGAGGAGACTCGGCATGGCCGCCAAACATCCGGTTCGACACAAGACGTCTACGTCCCTTGTATCCAACCAGTGGGATCTCACCCACCTCGTGAAGAACCCGCTGAAAGATTTGGAACAACATCTGGCGGCCCTGGATGCGCAGGTCGTGCAGGTTGAGTCGGCTCGTCCTCGGCTCCAGGCAACAATGGCGAGCGCTGAATTCCGCTCGATCCTGAAACTCACCGAATCGATCGCAGAAGGGTCTGCCCGGCTTGGCGCATTCGCCTATCTCTGGTTTTCGGAAAACACCAAAAACACCCAGGCACGATCGTTTAAGTCCCAGGTGGAGGAGCGGCTCACCGGCATCACCAATCGCCTGCTGTTTCTTGATCTCTGGTGGCAGGGAGTTGATCAGGAGAATGCGGCACGGCTGATGACCGACGCCGGCGACCTTCGGTACTACCTGGAAACCATCAGACGCTATACGCCTCACACACTGTCTGAATCAGAAGAGAAGATCATCAATGTCAAGAATGTCACTGGACGAAGCGCGGTCAATACGCTCTATGACGTGGTGACCAACGGACTGACATTCACGATGAAAATCGGCGGAAAAACCCGCACCATGAACCGCGAAGAACTCATGAGCCACGTGCGGAGCCCTAAGGCATCCATCCGCCAGGCCGCCTACAGAGAACTCTATCGTGTCTTCTCGGGCCAACGGGACCTGCTCGGAGAGATGTATCGGACACTCGTGAATGACTGGAAAGCGGAGAACGTCGGACTCCGTAGGTTTGCCTCTCCCATTGCCACCCGCAACCTCGGTAATGATGTGCCAGACCAAGCCGTTGATGTGCTGTTGGCGACCTGCGCCAAGAATGTCGAGATCTTCCAGACCTACTTCAAACTGAAAGCAAAGATCTGCAAGATTTCCCCGATGAATCGGTACCATATTTATGCCCCTCATCGGGCAGAGACCAAGAAGTATGCGTATGCCGATGCCGTCCGCATGGTGCTGGGCGCCTATCGCGGCTTTTCTCCCCAGCTTGCAGACCTGGCCGAACAGGTCTTGAGGGAACGACGCATCGATGGGCCGACGCGTCCTGGCAAACTAGGCGGGGCCTATTGCTACAGCGTGGCGCCTGGCCTGACACCCTACGTGATGTTGAACTTCACCGGGGAAGCCCGAGACATCGCCACCATGGCCCATGAGCTCGGCCATGCCGTCCACGGAATGATGGCCAAAGACCATTCGATTTTTACCTTCCATTCAACCCTCCCCTTGGCGGAGACAGCTTCTGTCTTCGGTGAACGCATTCTCTCCGACACCCTCATGTCGAACGAGCGCAACAAAGCCGTTCGACAGGGCTTGCTCGTGAGTCAACTGGATGACATCTATGCCACCGTGATGCGGCAGGCCTATTTCATTCGCTTCGAACAAACAGCGCATCGAATGGTGGGAGAAGGGGCGACAGGAGACCAACTGGCCAAAGCGTATTTGGCTGAACTTCGGCAGCAATTTGGTAAGGCCGTGAAAGTACCGGAAGAGTTTCAATGGGAGTGGCTTATGATTCCCCATCTCTTCGCTAGTCCGTTCTATTGCTACGCCTACAGCTTTGGCAATCTGCTCGTCTTGGCCCTCTACAGAATGTACAAGGAGCAAGGGGAATCGTTTGTCCCACAGTACCT
>CAKKRK010000207.1 GCA_919902665.1 Nitrospiraceae bacterium | reverse complement strand
TTTTCAAACTCTTCTTACGGTGCTTCTTTGGTTACGTTTCGCCCTAATTACCTTAAGATATGCCTTCCACTTGCGATGAAACTGGTTGTCGGAGATTTCGAATCAGCAGTATTCAATAACTTTCTTGATCGACGAGCCAACAGAAGACCGATGCCAAGATTATCACTACCCCAATCCAACATTTCACTAGGGCTCTTCGTCCAGCCTTTCAAAGCTTCTTGAGCTTCGTCTCTGGACTTCACTGAAATGAACATCCCGTCCAGCTGGCCATCAGACATAGCGCGTTCTTTATCGACAGTCATCCCCGCGAGTAGCACCTTTCGAGATTGAGCCATCGAGAGTGCATTGTGCCGTCTAATCAGTTCATTACTCGAATCGGGACGGGCGAGGTGAGGTCCAGATATAATGGGAATATAGTGTCGAGGACGCTTGAAGAGAGACGAAATCTCGGCCGAAAGCCTTGGATTGCCAGAAATTATTGCTACTTTTTCAAAAGATGGTATCGCGGTCATTTCTCAGCATCAATCTCAGAGGTACTGTCCGCTTTCATGTCGGTAGCTAATGCCCAGATGAATTGGGGTCGCGTCTTGCTTTGTGCATGTTCATTATCCGCCTATTACCGACCGATTCCGGCGACCATGACGAAGTGGGGAAATACCCGTTGAGGGATGCCGATCGCTGCCATAAGTCTTCCCGCCGAAGATAGCCTCGCACAGCAGTTCGACGCACGCGGGGCAGTTGTCTTCATCGATCTCTTCCACCGCTCGTCCATGATCGTCCAATTTAAGAGTTCCAGTGCGCGGCTCAAGGCAATCATCTTTGACCGACAGGCCATGGTGAGGTGGGTTCTTCACACGCATCGGCTTGGCCCGATGATGGCGGCGTCAAATGGTCAAAATACGTTGGCATTGTAAGCGTTTCTCATTTTTAGGTCTACAGTGGCTCCTTCTCCATACAGTGCCAGGTTGATAGAGCTTGTTGATTCATCAGGCCTCTCTTCTTTTCTCTTTAATAAGGAGTGGTCAAGTAGTCCCTTACTGCGCGCATTGAGGGACCACTGGTTCACCGTGAGGCCTCAGCGAGCACAAAGGACTATCTGGCCACAGCTTCTTTTATTTGTCCTTTTCTTTCCTTATTGGAAGGGCGCCCATGTTGGTCCCACTGCGCCCGTCGAACGAGGTCCTTCCCAGGGCGCGCGTTCGGGGAGCACGGGACTAATGTGGGCGGCCTTCCATCCCATCCCGCCCTTGCATCTCTTTCTCGCACCCCCGTACAATATCTTTTCTCAAGCCTAACTCATTGGCTTTGCTATTAGTTTGAGCCAGTTTTGGGGAAGGATCAGGCCGGCGTGAAGATCGAATATTCTAAAGGCGAACGGGCCTCGAAGGAGCTGATCCTCCTCAATCGTCAGTCTTTCGAAGCCTCCAGTGGCCGGAAGATGAAGGTCATGCTGATCTTCCCGCCGGATTGGTACCCCTCCGAACCCTATTTGAGCCTTCCCTCCCTCACCGCCGTCCTGCGGCAGGCCGGCCATACGGTGATTCAAAAAGACATTAATCTGGAGATGTGGGACTGGTATTTCAGCGAGGACTTTTTGAAGAAGGTTCTGCGCCGAGTGCCGCAGCAGCTCGACCGATTGCGCAAGCTCTCTAAGAAGCGAGATCTCGACGCCAGCGAGATGGATCTGCAGCTCGCGCTGTGTGATGTGACCCATCAACGGATGGCGAAGTTGATCCAGAATGCGGAAGAAGCGAAGCGCATCATAAGAAGTGAACAGTTCTATGATATTAATAAGTTAGAATGGTCACTTCAAGTCTTTCGTGAAGTGATGTCGGTGATCTCGATGGTCTATTCCCCGGCGAGAATCTGCATGCCGCCGATGGAGACAGATCTGTCGTACAAGGTCTATGTCTCCTCCGAAGTCATCGATGCGGTGAACGATACGCAGGTGAATATCTACCGTGATGTGTTCGACCATCTCGTGAAGCCGGCGATCGAAGCGGAGCGGCCGGATGTGATCGGCATCTCGATCGTCCTGCAACAGCAGATGTTCTCGACGATGACCTTCTGCGCCCTCATCAAGCAGCACTTCCCCCACATCCACATAACCATCGGCGGCAATACGGTGACGCGCTTGCGAGATGTGCTGCCTCAGTCACCCCTGTTTCAGTACTTCGATAGTGCGGTGGTCTATGAAGGGGAGACGGCGTTTGTGCAACTGGTATCTGCGGTAGGGGCGAAGCGCAGTCTGGCTGAGGTGCCGAATACGATCTATAAGGACGAGACCGGGGTCCATACGTCATCGACCAGTTATGCGGAGGATCTCGCGGCGCTTCCGCCGCCGGACTTTGACGGCTTGCCGCTGGAAAAGTATTTCGTGCCGACCAGGATCTTGCCTTATCTCGCCACGCGCGGCTGCTATTGGGGCCGGTGCGAATTCTGTGACCATGGCGAAGGCTATACGGCCGGTTACCGATCTAAAAAGATACAGGATGCGCTCGCGGATATTCAGTTTCTGCGCGATAAATATGGCACCAAGCACTTCCACTTTACCGATGAATCCTACCCCCCGGCTTTGTTCAGAAAACTTGCTCGCGGGTTGATAGAGAGTCAGATGGGCATCGTCTGGACCACGCATATGCGGTTTGAGAAGAGCTTGCTGGATCAGACGGTGTGGCAGGATGCGAAAGAGTCAGGGTGCAAGTATCTCCACTTTGGCTACGAGTCCGGCGTGGAACGAGTGCTGCAGCTCATGGATAAGGCGACGACGACGGAGATCATGACGCAGCACCTGAAGCTGACGGCGGAGGCGGGGATCTGGAACCACTGTATGGGCTTCTTTGGATTTCCTGGCGAGACGAAGGAAGAGGCCTGGCAATCGGTGCAATTTCTTGAGGCAAACAAGGACCATGTGCATTCCTTGGGCTTCGGCACCTTTGACCTGGGTCGGCACAACCCGGTCGCCAAGCATCCCGAGAAGTGGGGAGTGACCGCCTACAAGAATCCCGAATGGGACTTGGCCCTCGATTACTATTACACCGTGAAACAGGGGATGAGCATCGAGGAGGCGGAGCGTGTGTTCGAGCAGTTCGAGCGAAACCACAACCCCGGCTGGGATCTTCGTCTCTACATCCGGGAATACATCTTTCTCTATATTTCAAAATTTGGTTTAGGCAAGCTCCAGGATCTGCAATATCAGAAGGCTAAAGTGGTTGGAGTCAAGCCGACGTTAGTGGGGAAGATGTAATGAGGGCCGTGAGGGGTGGAGGGGTGAGGCGTAAGGGGCGAGGATGCAATCCTGGAGTTCCACCTGACGCCTTACGATTCACGCCTAACGAAGAACAAGCATGAGCACAAGCGGTCTTGTACAAATTGAGGGTCTGGTTCCGATCAAGAAGGACGATCGGAAGCAGTCCAAGGTCATGTTGTTGTTCCCCCCTGAGTGGGTGCCGACGGCGCCTTATCTTGCCCTGCCTTCGCTGACTGCGGTCCTACGAGAAGCGGGTCATACGGTAATCCAGCGCGATATCAATATCGGGATGTGGGATCACTTTTTCAGTATGGATTTTCTGATTTGGGTGAAGGCTAGGCTTGGGATGCAACTCAAGTCATTGCAAGCGAAAGAGAAGGCCGACGCACTGACTGAACGAGAGGTGAATCAACTTGCGGTGGTCGAGCAGGCCTATGAACGTGATGTGTTCGATCTGGCGGAACGAGCGGAGGATGCGAAGCGGATCGTCCGTGGTGAGCGGTTCTACGATGCGGAGCTGTTGGAAGGGGCGCTGAACACGTTCCGTGAGACGATGGCCTATATCTCTGCTGCCTACTATCCTGCCTCGCTCGTCTTCTATCCGATGGAAAGCAATCTCGGCTATCGCCCCGGCGTCTCGAACGAAGTGTTCGCCTGTTTGGAGGATGAGCAGGTGAACGTCTATCGAGATCTGTGCAATCAGTTGGTTCTGCCGCAGGTCGCGAAGGAACAGCCTGACGTGGTTGGCATTTCCATTGGGACACAGATGCAGTTGCTAGCCGGCTTGACCTTTGCCAAGATGATCAAGGAGACGTTCCCGCACATCCATCTCGTGGTGGGTGGCAATGTTATTACTCGATTGCATGAAGACCTCGTGCATCACGAGAGATTCTTCACGGAGGTATTCGATTCAGCCATTCTCTATGAAGGTGAACATGCTTTGCTATGGCTTATTGAAGCACTGAATGGCCAGCGACCGATTGTCTCTGTTCCCAACTTGATTTATCGGGATGCGGCAGGCCTCCACCGGAACCCGGAAGTTTATACCGAGAAGACGACCTCGTTGCCTCTGCCGGATTTTGACGGGATGCCGCTGGATCGCTACTTCGTTCCGGAACTGATTATTCCCTATCTGGCCACGCGTGGCTGCTATTGGGGCCGCTGCACCTTCTGTGACCATGGCCAGGGGTACTTCGATCAGTACCGCGGGATGCCGGCCCAGTTGGTCATCGACCAGATCAAGGTGCTACGGGATAAGTACCACTGTCGCCACTTCTTGTTTAGCGATGAGTCCTATCCGCCGGCATTATTCAAGAAGGTTTCACAGCTGCTGGTCGATCAAGATGTCGGGATTAAGTGGACGACGCTCATTCGATTTGAGGAGACCCTGCAAGATCAGACCACCTGGGATCTGGCGGCCAAGGCGGGCTGCTGTACGCTCTACTACGGAATGGAGTCGGCCAACGAGCGCGTCTTAACTCTCATGGATAAACATGCCAAGAAGGACGTGATCCAGCGTAATCTCCAGATGGCGGCGAAGGCGGGAATCTGGAACCATGTGATGGCGTTCTATGGGTTCCCGAGCGAAACGTTCGACGAGGCGATGGAAACCCGCCAGTTTGTTCTCGACAACCAGCCGGTGATTCACTCGCTGGAACTGTTCTACTTCGTGGCCTATCGCCATACGCCGATGGTGCGGAAGCCGGAACAATTCGGCATGACGATTCATAAGCAGGAGGAGTACGATCTCCCGCTGGATTATTATTACACCTTGAATGATCCCAGTACTCTGTCATGTCTTGATGCGATGCAGCTCTGCGAAGAATTCTACAAGCATGATTTCCATCCTTGGGCTGTGCGCGTGAACTCGCGCGAGCATGTCTTCCTTTATATCTCGAAGTTCGGGACGAACCAGTTGCCTCAAATCTACGCACAGCAGGCGCAGCCGGTCGGATCGCCGGAAGGTGTATCGGGTTTGATCACGTGGCCAGTGGCGCTTTCGCAGGGAGATGAAGGGATGTCGCGTGTCACGAGTCATGATGCCGGTTGAGGTGAAAACCTTCAGCTGTCAATCTGACGGAGGTACATCCTTCTCCACGATTGAGGCATGACGAGAGACGGTTGGCGAGGGGCGCGAGGTCTGTGGTTGACGATTAAGGTTCAGGCTCGTCAGGGACGAGCAAGGCCGAGAGCAGGGAGTGAGAGGCCTCGACCAGTTTGGTCATTTCTTCGGCCTTCTTATAGGCCTGCATGTATTGAGTGGGATTATTCGTCAGGTTGGAGTAGCGTGTCGGATTCCAATTGTACAACTGCACACGCTTGGCGCGATCAAGGGTGTCGGACGTGACGGGGAGGGTCAGCTCCAAAATCTCTAGCGCGTGCGCTACGTCCTGTGCATTCACGTTGTTCACGAGACGAGTGTCGCAAAGGCACGCACGGTCTGTCAATTTATTCCAACCATTGGACGCTGGTCTCAGCCAGTTCTCATTTTCTGAAAAATAGAGTATTGTAGCTGGGCCGATGAGCCGACGTTCCGCGTGCAGGTGAGGTCCGATGCGCGACTCAACGCGTGAGACTTTTTCTACTGGCACGAATGAATCATTATGTCTGAAACTCGATCACTGAAATTCTACCAGGCTGACGTGTTCACCAGCCAGCCGTTCGGCGGCAATCCCGTTGCGGTGTTTCCCGACGCGGATGGTCTGACAGATGACGAGCTGCAACAGATCGCTCGGGAGATGAATCTCTCGGAGACGGTGTTCGTCTTTCCACCGACCGACCCTGCCGCAGTGGCTCGGTTGCGGATCTTTACCCCGACTCAAGAAATTCCCTTTGCAGGCCATCCGGTACTGGGTACGTTTTACGTGTTGGCCCAGATCGGGAGGATCTCGACTCAGGAACCTGTGACGTCGGTCGTGCAAGAATGTAATATCGGTTTGTTTTCCGTCGAATTGCATGCGGAACAGAGTCGCGTGGTGCGGGTCGTGATGTCTCAACCTAAACCTGAATTCCTTGATCCCATCGACGCCATCGACGATGTGTATCTGATTGGTGGAGCCCTCAGTTTGCCAAAGCACGTGATCGCCGATACGAAATGGCCGCTCCAAGTCGTGTCCACCGGCTTACCGGTCTTGATCGTGCCGGTGCGAACGTTGACGGCTGTCCGGTCGATCAACCCTGATGCGTCGGCCATTATCAATGTCTGTGAACGGTTCGGGGCCAATGGGATTATGGTCTTCACGACGGTGACAGTCGAATCGTTCGCGTCCGTTCACGCGAGGATGTTCGCTCCGAAAATTGGAATCTTGGAAGATCCTGCCACAGGAAGCGCCGGCGGCGCACTTGGTGCATACCTGGTTCAGAATGGCGTTGTCGAAGTTGGACCGACGACCAACATCCTCATCGAACAGGGCTATGAAATCGATCGGCCATCACGGATTCTCGTTCAAGTAGAATCGGACGACGAT
>CAKKRK010000206.1 GCA_919902665.1 Nitrospiraceae bacterium | reverse complement strand
TGGTCTGGAACAACGCGCCCAAGGCCATTCTGGATCCGTTCCCCAGCCAGGTGAATCCCAACGCCAAGGCCGGGTACTAAGACAGACGATTCAACCTGTGACTCTTACAGCGGGTTTACAGTCAGAGGGCTGGTTCGGGTATCCGGACCAGTCCTCTGGTTTTTGCAGGAGAGACGGTCGGGGAATTCTCCAACTTCTGGAAGGTCGCTGAACGGAAACTCACGATGCGCGACAACGCGGCGGACTTGAAGCGTACTCGTGGAGTACGCCGAGGGTTCGAGGGGCGAGTCTACCGACCGTAGGCTTGTCGCAACAGCGGATTGGCGATTGCAGCAGAAATGTTCATAAATGATGTGGGTTAGTGCGCCAACTCATATCGGACGGTGCTCAGCAGTTCCTCAATTCTAAAGGGCTTACGCAACGTCTGTCGTGCGCCCAACAGCCGGGCCGTCTTCCGAAGGTATTCCTCGCCGAATACTCCTGAGATGGCAATGACCTTGATGTCCAAGAATTCGCGTGTGAGCTCGATGATTGTATCGGATCCATTCAATTCAGGCATCATAAGATCCACGATCACCAAATCCGCTGCCGCCTGCCTGTATAACTGTAAGCCTTCGCGCCCGTTAGCTGCTTCGACCACCGCGTATCCTGCCGACTGAAGAGCTGTCGACAATAATGCGCGAATGGGAGCCTCATCATCCATCACTAAGATGCTGGCCATACATCCCCTTCAAAGAACATCACACTGAACAAGAAGCTTGTCGAAGTCTACGTGAAATGTGTCTAGTTTCAATAAATAGCTGATTCCTAAAAGTGGACGCCCCTGGGAGGAGAGGCACGCGCAGGTCACGGAGGAAATGGAGGTAGAGGTCGGAACCGGTGTGCCGGAGAGATTCAAGCAGCGGGAGTGACAGTTTCACAGGCGCAAACAATGCGTCTCGCAGGTGCTAACCGATCGGTCACAGCCGGTGGCGACCAGATGCATGCGAATAGAGTGTGGCATCTGAGAGGCAGATGATATCTACACCGTGCAAAAGCTTGAGCGGTAGAAAGCAGCTTCGAAGGTCATGCGATATGCACATCAACATCCGGAGAGTTTACGCGCTGGCATTGGGATGCTTGATCGAGTTCAGAACGGAGCTAGTACAGTGTTAGCCTGACTGCTAATTACACTGCATAGGAACCCACGAGAGAACAGGTCCCAAAATATTGGAAGAAAAGATAAACAAGGTTGGTTGCGGGGAGAGGATTTGAACCTCTGACCTTTGGGTTATGAGCCCAAC
>CAKKRK010000205.1 GCA_919902665.1 Nitrospiraceae bacterium | reverse complement strand
TACATCCTCTTCAGCCCATCCTGGAGAATCACTGCCAGCTCAAACATGAAGGCCGGATCGTAGGCCGCAATCGTCGGGTAGGCGCTGGCGAGCAAATGGCTTTGTCCGTCCTGATGCTGCAGGCCTTCTCCCTCCAATGTCGTGCGTCCCGCGGTGGCGCCTAAGAGAAAACCGCGTGTGCGCATGTCGCACGCGGCCCAGATCAAATCGCCGATCCGTTGAAATCCGAACATTGAGTAGAAGATGTAGAACGGGATCATGTTGATGCCGTGCGTCGCGTAGGCGGTCCCCGCTGCGATGTACGAAGACATGGCGCCCGCTTCGGTAATGCCTTCCTCAAGAATCTGTCCGTTTTTTGCCTCGAAATAGTAGAGCAGGGAACTCTTGTCCACTGGTTCATACAGCTGGCCGACGTGTGAGTAGATGCCGTATTGCCGGAAGAGCGCCTCGAGCCCAAACGTGCGCGCTTCGTCTGGAATGATCGGCACGAGATGCTTTCCAAATTCCTTCATGCCGAGTAGGCGTCCAAGCATCCGGGCGAACCCCATCGTGGTGGAGACCGAACGCTCGCCCGATCCTTCGAGAAACTCTTTAAACTGGTCGAGGGCCGGTGTCTCGAGCGATTCGACGTTGACGCGCCGCTCTGGGATGGGACCGCCCATCGCCGTGATCCGCTCAGCGAGGTACGCCGCCTCGGGACTGTCGGCTGGCGGCCGGTAGAACGGGGTCGACGTCAATTGCTCATCCGGTACCGGCACGCTGAACCTCGTGCGGAACTCGCGCAGCTCCTGTTCGTTCATCTTCTTTTGCTGATGGGTGATATTGCGCCCTTCGCCCGCCTCGCCGAGACCATAGCCTTTGATCGTCTTCGCCAGGATGACGGTCGGCTTCCCCTTGTGCTCCTCGGCGGCCTTGTAGGCGGCGTAGAGTTTCCGCGGATCGTGGCCACCCCGCAGCATCTTGTGGATCTGCTCGTCGGAATAGCTTTCCACCAGCTTGAGCAGTCGCGGATCGGCACCGAAGAAATGCTGTCGTGTGAAGGTGCCGCCTTCCACCACATACTTTTGATACCAGCCATCCACGACCTCGCCCATCCGCTTGACCAGCAGGCCTTCGTTGTCTTTTGCCAACAGCGGGTCCCAGTCGCTGCCCCAGATCACCTTGATGACATGCCATCCGGCGCCGAGGAAGATGGCTTCCAGCTCTTGGATGATTTTGCCGTTACCGCGTACGGGACCGTCTAGACGTTGAAGATTACAGTTGACGACCCAGATGAGATTGTCGAGCCGTTCGCGGGAGGCGAGTGAGAGGGCGCCGAGACTTTCCGGTTCATCGGTTTCGCCGTCGCCGACGAAGGCCCACACCCGTTGTTGGCTCGTGTCCTTGAGGCCGCGGTCCTGCAGGTAACGGTTAAAGCGCGCCTGATAGATCGACAGGATCGGTCCGAGGCCCATCGAGACCGTGGGGAATTCCCAGTAGTCGGGGAGCAGCCAGGGGTGCGGATAGGACGACAAACCCCGTCCATCGGAGGCCAGTTCGGCACGGAAGCGGTGAAGCATTTCCTCCGGGAGACGTCCCTCGACGAACCCGCGGGCGTAAATCCCCGGCGCGGCGTGACCTTGAAAATAGACATGGTCACCGCCTTGCGGTCCGTCTTTGCCGCGTAAAAAATGATGCAGAGCCACTTCATAGAGGGTGGCTGCCGAAGCAAAGGTCGAAATATGCCCGCCGATGCCAGGACGCTGTTGGTTCGCCTTGACGACCATCGCCATGGCATTCCAGCGGACCAGGCTGCGGATTCGACGTTCTAGTTCGAGGTTGCCTGGGTAGGGCGGTTGTTGAGAGGCGGGAATCGTGTTGACGTACGGAGTG
>CAKKRK010000204.1 GCA_919902665.1 Nitrospiraceae bacterium | reverse complement strand
AACACTGTGTATTATGACCCTCCATTCTCGGACGAACGACGCCGCGAAGAGTTATTTCAAGGGCAGCTGCTCGTCTATTCTCCGAGGAAGAGTACGCTCGCGTTTATCGAGTTTGCCAGAAAATTGATCAAGGAGGCCTTTGCCCCTCATGATCCGGAGACCGCTCAACGACATCTTCCTGTTGAGCAGTATGCCGATCTCCTCGGGAAGCTGAAGCCAAATTTCATCCATCATTCCGAATCAAAATCGCTCATGCGTGACATTTTTGACGAGATGGGCTGTAATCTAGAGAAGACATATTTTGATGTGCCGAAGATGCGAAGTTCTACCAGCGACAACTATCTCACAGCAGGCATTGCGTATGCCTGGCATCCACATCGGGATACGTGGTATTCCGCGCCTGCTTGCCAGATTAATTGGTGGATTCCGATCTATGATATTCAGTCGAATAATGCCATGGCTTTCCACCCGCAGTATTGGAACGCTCCGGTAAAGAATAGCTCCAAGGGGTATAATTACTACACGTGGAATCAACAAAATCGCGGAACACATGTCGCCAAGTTCCTGAAAGAAGATCCCAGGCCTCTACCGAAGCCGACCGAATCGCTTGCGCTCGATCCCCAGATCCGTCTCATCGTGCCCGCGGGCGGCATCATCTTGTTCTCGGGAGCCCAGATGCACTCGAGTGTGCCTAATACGTCGGGGAAAACTCGGTTCAGCATAGACTTTCGTGTCGTGAATCTAGATGATGTGGCCGGCAAGAAAGGCGCTCCTCGGGTAGATGAAGAGTGCACTGGAACGACCATGAGGGATTATCTTCGTGCCACCGATCTGGCGCACATCTCCGATGAGCTGGTTGCACTCTATGATGACGAAACAGTCGATGCTGGTGTGTTGACCTATCAACATAAAGCGGAACACGGCGCATGATGTCTGTGACGTGTGATTGCAGATGGGTAGATGAGGGGTAGGCTCGCTCAGCAAAGAGAAGTGGTGGCGGTACTTCCAGCAGCTGGCAGATCTCTTCGGCTGGCTCCGCTTCCCTGCAGCAAGGAGGTTCTTCCTGTCGGCTTTGGTCCTATCCCTGGGATCCAGGGGACCCGTCCTAAGGTGGTGAGTCACTATCTGTTGGAATGTCTCAGAAAGGCAGGGGTTCGGAAGGGTTATGTCGTCATTCGGCAAGGGAAATGGGATATTCCGGCATACTGGGGAGATGGGAGAATGCTTGGGATGGACCTTGCCTATGTGGTAATTGAAGGGTCTAGTGGCCCCCCGGATACGATCGATCGGGCGTACCCCTTTATCAAGGATAAGGTTGTGGCGTTTGGGTTTCCAGACATTATTTTCCGTCCACACGATATATTTTCCAAACTGCTGGCCCGACTCGATCGACCTGGGGTTGATGTCGTATTAGCGCTGTTCCCGGCGCACGACCCCAAGGCAATGGATATGATCGACATTGATGAAGATCTCCGCGTCTGCGCGATTCATCTCAAACCAAAGACAACACGACTGAGGTATGCCTGGTTATGTGCCGCATGGACGCCGGTGTTTACGGAATTTTTGCACCAGTTTCTGTCTGGAGTGAAGGGAGGGTCTGGTGCGGGACTCATCGGGAATCGCAAGATCGATCCTCAGGGAGATATTCCTGTTGGAGCCGTATTGAAGAAAGCGGTGCAGGCCAAACTCAAGGTTGAAGGTGTGATGTTCCCATCGGGATCATATATCGATGTCGGGCTTCCTCAGCATCTGATCAGAGCCGTGAAATACCACTCATGACTCTGGCGAGGACGAAGCGCATGAAGGTGAAACGGTGAATTTTAAGAAGTCAAAGGTATTGCAGCCGCGCGCGCATGCCCTTATCCCAGGCGGTTGCCATACCTATGGTAGAGGTGACGACCAATACCCGGACCAAGCCCCTGGGTTCCTTGTTAAAGGGCGTGGATGCCACGTCTGGGACATCGATGGAAATGAGTTCATTGAATACAATATGGGGCTTCGTTCCGTGACCCTGGGCTATGCGGATGAACGGGTACTCAATGTCGCTTACAAACATATGCTGGAGGGCAATCATTTCACCAGGCCTTCGCCGATTGAAGTTGAGTGTGCGGAGGAAATGCTCAGCGTCATTGAGGGCGCTGAAATGGTGAAATTCGGAAAAAATGGTTCCGACGTGACGAGCGCGGCAATACGACTTTCCCGTGCCTACACGGGGCGAGACCTCGTCGCGGTGTGTGCGGACCATCCATTCTTTTCCGTAGATGATTGGTTTATTGGATCCACGCCGATGTCTGCGGGCATCCCCAAGGTTGTCCAAGGGTTAACGCTCAAGTTTAATTATAATTCCATAGAAAGCATTCAGGCGTTGTTTCGGCAGTATCCGGGCCAAATTGCATGTCTCATCATGGAACCTGAAAAAGAGATGGCACCGGTCAATGACTTTCTGCATACAGCTCAGGATCTCTGTAGAGACAACGGCACGGTTTTCATCCTTGACGAAATGATTTGCGGGTTTCGGTGGCACCTTGGTGGCGGGCAACGCTATCATCGGATCGTTCCGGACTTATCGACGTTCGGCAAGGCTTTGGGGAACGGTTTTTCGGTTTCAGCGCTTGTTGGCAAACGAGAGCTCATGAAGCGAGGAGGGCTGGACCACGAGGCAGAACGAGTCTTCTTATTGTCGTTCACGCATGGGGCGGAGACTTTTGCGCTAGCAGCTGCGAAGGAAGTCATTCAGATCTATAAACGGGAACCCGTCATTGAAAGAATGTGGAGTGCGGGCAGGCGTCTGGAGCAAGGAATTCAAAAGTCCATCAATGAGCACCATCTGGGCGAATACTTCAAGGTTGCGGGGAAACCATGTGCGCTCGTGTACGCAACCCTGGATGCTGAAAAAAGATCATCCCAATCCTTCAGAACTCTCTTTCTCCAGGAGACGATCAAACGGGGGATACTTGCGCCATCATTCGTCGTGAGCTATTGTCATACAGATGCGGATATCGACAGAACAGTCGACGCGGTTCATGATGCATTACATGTGTATCGCCAAGCCTTGAACGAAGGTATAGAAAAGTATCTCATCGGTCGTTCCGTGAAGCCGGTGTTCAGACGCTATGCCTAGGCTATAGGAGTAGGAGTCGTGACTGGCTTCTCGAGAAAGGAATCAAGGTCATGCCATACATCTTGCAGTTTCTGATCATCTCACTGGTGCTGGTGGTAAGTCCAGGCTCTGGATTCTGTGATTCGAGTTTGGCTAAGCCAGACGCCGGTAAATTGCCGACAGATATCCCCATAGTACCTTCCACGACAACGCAGACCGAGAAAGCAATCAGTCAGGCGATGATGGATAAGCTATCGAATGCGGTCAGCAGCGAATATGTGATCGGTGCCGAAGATGTACTGGACATTACCGTCTGGAGGAATCCTGATCTGTCACGACAAGTGCAAGTACGTCCCGATGGGCGATTTTCAATGCCGATCATTCGCGACGTGATGGCCGTCGGGAAAACGCCCAACAAATTAGCGGAAGAAATGACGAACAAACTCAAGGAATATGTCCAGAACCCCGTTGTGGCTGTGACCCTGAAGGAAGTCAATAGTTCCAACATCTTCCTGCTCGGCGAAGTAGCTCATCCTGGCAAGTATCCGCTGAAGAGTAAAACGACACTGCTGCAAGCGATTACCATTGCAGGCGGATTCAAAGATACGGCGGCAAGGAACCAGATCGTCATTTTTCGGTTTACGGATACAGCCCCAGGTTTGAAGCGGTTCACGGCGAGCTACGATGACATTGTGCTTCGCAGCGGAATCACGGATAATTTTGAACTGAAGCCGGGTGATACACTTGTGGTGCCGAGCGAGTCAATGGTGGTCTTCCCTGGTCGGTAGGGAATACTGGAAAGGATTGCTGTGGACAATTGCGCACGATGGACAAGGGTGTCTAGGTGGTATCTGTCTGTGATGAGAGCATCGGCGATTGGGCTCTTGTTGTGCTCTGTGCTTGTCCAAGCTAGTTGTCGAGGACCGGTGACGTCGAGGGAATACAAGGCATCCGACGTCCCCACGGAATTCCTTTTAGGTTCTGAAGACCAGATTGAGATCAATGTGTGGAAGAATCCGGATTTGTCCAGAGTCACCTTGATACGGCCAGATGGATATGTCTCCATGCCGATCATCGGTGACGTGCAAGCAGCCGGCCTCACAGCAGAGGCACTGTCCGCGCAGATTACCGAGCGTCTCAAAGGCTATATCCAGAACCCTTCGGTCTCGGTGAACGTCAAGGAGCTCAACAGTTATGCCGTGTTTGTGTTGGGTGAGGTCGCCAAGCCGGGAAAGTACCAGCTCAAGTCCTACGTGACCGTGCTGCAAGCGATTTCGATGGCCGGCGGCTTTACAAACTATGCGAGTAAGAATAGGTTGCAAGTAGTGCGGGTCATTGAAAGCCCTGGTCACAAACGCCAGGAAGTCCATATTCCTCTGCGGTATGATGATCTCGTCAGCGGACGTGGTGAACCAGGTAACATCGTGTTGACCTCCGGTGATACGGTTGTCGTACCGTGACGGAATCATGCAGGGTGTCCGACGCACTATTGGCTCTGTTTTTTTAAATCTATGCATGTGGCATAAGGCGGGCGGATCGGTTATCGGCTGATCGGTATCCGTTTGTAGCTACTTCTGAAAAGGAGTGTGGTGATTCTATTGTGGTGTTATAGACCACTCAAGATCAGACCATTGCTTAGGCTCGCAGTTGCGGCTGTGCTTATCTGGGGGGCGTTGCCCTCAGTGTCAGTTTATGCGGAGACGAAGCTCGTTCCCTGGGGTTCGGTGAGGGAACGATATGATAGCAATGTATGGCGTAGGCCGAAGGACCTCCTAAGGGACGCACAGGGGAATGCCCCGCAGCTCCATGATTTTGTGACGACTGTGAACGGTGGGCTAGCCCTGCGGCACGACAGTCGTGACATTGAAGCTGACCTGCAGGTGGGGGGAAACTATAACAAGTATGTGACCAATACGGACTTGGACTTTT
>CAKKRK010000203.1 GCA_919902665.1 Nitrospiraceae bacterium | reverse complement strand
AAGACCACTCGCCGCGAGCAGTTTCTCAGCGAAATGAACCGCGTGGTGCCCTGGGCGGAATTGGTGAGGGTCATCGAGCCGGTGTACCCCAAGGCCGACGGGCCTGGCCGTCCGCCGGTGGGAATCGAGCGCATGCTCCGGCTGCATTGTCTGCAACAGTGGTTCAACCTATCGGATCCGGCGGTGGAGGAAGCGCTGTACGACTCGCGCGCCATGCGGCAGTTTGTGGGGATTGATCTGGGTCGCGAGCCAGTACCCGACGAGACGACGATCTGTAAATTTCGGCATCTGCTGGAAGCCCATCAGTTGGGCGCGCAGCTCTTTGCAAAAATCCGAGAGTATCTGGCGGCGCAGGGGCTGCAAGTCAGTCGAGGGACCATCGTGGATGCGACGATCATCAGTGCCCCTAGTTCGACGAAGAATCAGCAGAAGGAGCGGGATCCGGAGATGCATCAGACGAAGAAGGGCAATCAGTGGCACTTTGGCATGAAGGCGCATGTGGGCATGGACAGCCGGACGAAACTGATTCATTCCGTGGCAGCAACGGCCGCCAATGTGCATGACAGTCAGGTGTTGCCCAAGCTGCTGCATGGGCAAGAGACGCGGGTGTGGGGTGACTCGGCCTACAGTGGGCAGCGTGACGTGATTCGACAGCACGCACCCAAGGCTAAGAGTTTCGTGCAGACCAAAGCACATCGGCATCGGCCACTGAGTGAGGAGACACGGGCTCGGAACCGCACAAAATCAAAAGTGCGGGCGAAAGTCGAACATGCCTTCTTGGTGATCAAGCGGATCTTCGGGTGGGCCAAAGTCCGGTACCGCGGACTAGCAAAGAATACGCACTGGCTGTATATCAGCTGCGGGTTAGCGAATCTCTATGTCGCGCGGAGGCGGCTCATGGCAGGGGCGTAGGGAACGTGGGACCGGAGGCCAGCCATGGGTCATCAGACAGTGGCCTCCCTTATGAACAGGCCTGCGGATGAGCGGATGCCCACCGAATTTGGCCTGAAAGTCATTCGAGAAAATGATTTCTGAATGGAACCGTGAATTAATCAGACCTTCCTTAGG
>CAKKRK010000202.1 GCA_919902665.1 Nitrospiraceae bacterium | reverse complement strand
TAAACCGGACACTTCACGTGCTACAAAAACCGGACAGATGATGTGCTAGCTACACGGTTCGTAGTCCTCGGTGCGACGCCAGCTCGGGTGTGGTAGCATATAAGGGGGATGTGCGCTCCTCTCTGACGCTGCGATGTTCAGACCCATTCCAGAAACGACGCTCCTCCGAAGGATTCCGTATCGGCTGATCGCGTCCGTCCTTTTGATTTTAGCCCTGGTTGTCGCCGTCATTCTGCTCTTCAGTCTGGAACGCGACAAACTCCTCCTGCAGGATTTCAGCGAGGGCAAGAGGATTCCCACGGAACTCTTTTCGGCTCTGTGGCAGTCGCGGAACGACCTGATCGTTGTGGCGCTTCTCGTATTCTTGGTGAGTGCGATCGGAATCGCGGCAGTCATCACGTTTCTGCACTACGACAGTACGCGTCGCACACTTGAGGAGGTGAAGGGATTAGCGCGCAACATCTTGCAGAGTATCCCGACCGGCGTCTTAACCCTGAACCGATCCGGAGTGATCACAGCCGTCAATCCCATGGCAGAAGCGGTGTTGAAACGCTCAGGGGCAGATCTGTTGGGTCACTCGTACGAATCGGTCTTTGTGGAAGGCGATACCATTCGTGGAGCACTGGATGAGGCACTACACGCACACGAGTACTCGAGACAGAAGGATGTGCCCTACGGAACTCACGACGGGATCGTTCACAGCATCCGCATCGGTACCGCCGAATTGACTGGAGATGACGGACAACCGGCAGGCGTCATCTTGCAAGCTCAGGACGTCACGGAATGGCTGGCGCTCGAACGGCGTGTGCTCGTTGCGGAAAAACTCGCCGCGCTCCATACCTTGTCCGCCGGCGTCGCCCATGAACTACGGAATCCGCTGAGCGCGATGGATTTGAACCTGCATCTGCTCGATGAAACATTGAAAGAACGGGGTAGGCTGGCACAGGACGTGGCGCACTATCTTCAAGTCGTGAATGCCGAATGTCGACGTCTCTCCGTGATCTTGGATAACTTCATGAAGTTTGCGCGTCCCACCTCAATGGGTCTCCATGAAGTGGACTTGCGAACGGTCATCGCACACATCATGGCACTGATGCACTTCGAGGCACAAGAGCGGAAGATCCAACTGGAGGAACGGGTTGAAGAAGCATTACCACCAGTATTTGGGGACGAGACACAAATCAGCCAGGTCCTCGTCAACATTTTGGTCAACGCGTTTCAGGCCATGCCCGATGGCGGCCGGTGTTCTATTGCCACGCAGGTACAGCAAAATGCCGATGCTCGCTGGGTGGAGGTCGTCGTGTCCGACACGGGGATCGGCATCAAGCAAGAAGACCTGTCGCATCTGTTCGAGCCGTTCTACACCACGAAGGCTAGCGGTACAGGTCTCGGCCTGGCCATTGCCTATCGAATTATGCAGGACCACGGCGGGACCATTCGTGTTTCCAGCGTGTCTGGAAGTGGGACCACTGTGGTCATGCAGCTTCCCGTGGCTGCCGGAGCCCTTGAGAAGCTTGGGGTAGGGTCATGACGAACACCGCGCAGATCCTCGTTGTCGACGACGAGGTGAACATTCGCAACGCGCTGGTGACCCTCCTTGAAAGGAAGGGATATCAGGCCCGAGGTGCAGGGGCAGCGGAAGAGGCGCTGAATCTGCTTGAAAAGACCAGCATGGATTTGGTGATTACCGACTTGCGCATGCCGGGAATCGGCGGGCTGGAATTTCTGGGGAGGCTGCGAACAAAATGGCCCGGCACAGAAGTGGTGGTCATGACGGCCTATGGATCCATCGAAACCGCCGTGGAAGCGATGCGGGCCGGAGCCTACGATTATCTCACCAAGCCCATCGATCGCGAGCGGTTTTCCATTGTTGTGGAGAAAGCGCTCGAGCGACACCGTCTTGCCATCGAAAACCAGCAACTCCGGGATCGACTCGAAACAAGAACGCGTTTCGATCAACTGGTCGGCGAAAGCGAACCAATGCAGCACGTCTATCATCTCGTAGAGATGGTGGCGGCAAGCGACGTGACCGTGTTGCTCACAGGCGAAAGTGGAACCGGGAAGGAACTCGTCGCCCGAGCGATCCACCACAAAAGCCCGAGGGCCGATGGGCCGTTTATTACCCTGAATTGCGGGGCATTACCTGACGCGCTCTTCGAGAGTGAGTTGTTCGGCTATGAGAAAGGCGCCTTCACCGGCGCGATGGCCACCAAGGCCGGACGGTTCGAGCTGGCCGACGGCGGCACGTTGTTGCTAGATGAAGTTGGTGAACTCTCGCTGAAATCTCAAGTCGATTTTTTGCGCGTACTGGAAACCAAGGAGTTCAGGCGTTTGGGTGGAACCAAGCTGATTACGGTCGATGCCCGCATCATCGCCGCCACCAATCGCAATCTTGAGGAAGCGGTCAAGCAAGGCGCGTTTCGCGAGGATCTCTTTTATCGACTCAATGTCGTCCCCATTCAATTGCCGCCGCTGCGCGAACGCAGAGACGACATTCTCCTCCTTGTTGAGACGTTCCTGCCAAAATTTTGCGCGCAGCATCAACGAGCACCGAAGGACGTCTCACGAGAAGCCATGCGGCTCTTACGGCTGTACGCCTGGCCGGGAAATATTCGACAACTCCGCAACCTGCTTGAACGGCTGGTCGTCACCGTGCGGGACCACACAATTCTCCCGGAGCACTTACCGGAGGAGATTCAAGTCAGCCGGGAAGACATCCGGACCATGGTCGTCACCCTCGGAAATCCTCTGGAAGAAATTGAGAAAGAAGTGATCCGACGGACGCTTGTCGAAGTCACCAACCACCGCGAGAAAGCCGCCAAGCTGCTCGGTATCAGCCTGCGGTCCCTCCAGTACAAGATCAAAGAATACGGGATCCGCGAGTAAGGATTCCCCAAACCGCCATCTATTACATAACATCAAGCTTCCTCGTCACATCTCCTCCTTGATCTGCAATTCCTGCATATGTGCGATCAATTGCATCAAGATGTAACTGCGCGATCTGCAAAGAGACATCCGAGTTTGAGCTATTTGGTAAAGAAGGCCTGCGTGCAGATTTTGCAGATGACCAACTCCCTTGTCTTCTGATCATGACCTCCGCTTTGCCCAAGCTCCGAGGTTCCCGTTGTAAGCACACAATAAATCTACTGCTCTGTCCATTCACTTCTTGCGGCACTCAGTATGCAAGGATTCACTTTCAGGAACGGGAACCAATCAGTCGGACGTCACACAAGGCGGAAGAGAACGTGATTGTTGTGCCACAGATCACAAGGGCTGGAGTCGTCCTCGTCCTCTTATTGATGAACGGCTGTGGGCAACCGCCCGCCCAGCAGCTTGAGGCAGCCCAGAAGGCGGTCGACGATGCCAAAACTGCGGAGGCGGAGACCTATGCGAAGGACGATTGGATGAAATTGGAACAGGCGTTCGCCTTATCCAAGGATGAGTTGGCCAAGCAAGAGACGGTCTTCCCGATGTTCAGATTGTATGACGACGTGGGCGACATGCTGAGCACGGTAGTTGAGTATGGGGGGCACGTGGCAGCCAAGGCGTCGCAAAATAAGGAAGCAGCCAAGACAGCAGCTCTCGCGATGGAACAAGAGGCGCTGCGGGCCGTGGTGTCTGCCAAGAGACTGATGGCCAGAGCCCTGAGTGGGACAAAACGAGATGCGGGAGAAACAATCAGGCAGCAGGTCTCGGCATTAGAAGCGGGTTTCGCTGTGATACATGGGCTCATCGAGAACGGTGACTATCTCGAGGCGGAGATGCAAGCCAGGGCATTGACGGAGAAGGGAGTCGCAGTCTCTAGAGAGATTCAAAGTGCTACCGAGAGGGCCACAGGGAAAAAGCCAAAAACCCATGCGTAACGGATGACAAGGACTTTTTGAAAATCTAGTCATGGAGGCAGTGTTTCCCATGCCGAACATTTCGATCACGGTGAGGGCGCTCGTTGTCTTGCTCATGGAGATGATTTTTTAAACTGGTTTCTTGGGACGGCCGGAGCCATGTTGATGATTCGTGAGCAGCAGATCGGGTTGTTGAAGGTGATTGAGTGCCTGGCGGCAATTATTTTCGTGGCTGGAGCCCTGGCCTGGGGCTGGTATCTGACTCTTGTGGTTTGGCTCATCCTGGTAATCCTTCCCTATACCACGTTGCGGGTCAGACGACATTTTGAACAAGAGAATGATCTGTCTCGTCGTCTTCGCCAGACCATTGGGAAGGAGAAATCAGGATCGCAAGAACAGATCTTAGGCCGGTAGAGCCAGGGCATTATAGGAACAACGCTGTCGATCCTTCAGATATCCAAGCGACCGGGCCACTTCGAGGTAGCGTTGTTCATCGGCACTCATTGTCCTTATGCCAGCCTCGTGCTGCGGATGGTCCGAGCTGAGACGAATTGCCTCACGGTTGCGTTTTGTCATGACATTCATGAGGACGCAATGCTCAGCGTACAGGACCTTGATGTGAAACAGATGGACCAAATCATCGAGATCTTCAAGCCGTACGGAAAGACATGGGAATTGACATGCCAAAAGACGGGAAAGTCGTGCGCCTGACCGGCAGGCAAATTCGAGCGAATCACGGGATCAAGCGAGTGAACCCACTGCCAGCATAGCGATCGTGAAGACAGGCAGGAGAAGGAACAGTCGGAACAAGTGAGGAGGATGGTCATGAGCGTGGCATCAACAAGGGAACCTGTATTACCTCCTCGATCGCCGAAGGAGGATTGGCTTGTCCAACTCGCTCGGCTTCAAGAACTGCTGGCCGCCTGCCCCAGCGATCTCCTTTCGCGATGCGAACTGGCAGCACTCCTTGAAACGATGGACATGTACGAAGAGGCCTTGGTCCACTGGAAAGTGGTCATCGATCTTGATGCGAACCATCTCATCGCACGGGAAGGGCTCGTTCGCTGTCATCAGAAGACGGGGCATCACTTTACAACCCGCACAATGCGGAGGAGCGTATGACCACGATCTGGGGTCGTCTCGAACAAATTGCCGAGGGGCGTCCTGAGGGTCGGTGGGTTCAAGTCAGAACGGCCATGCCGGGAAATGGGGCAATCCTCACTCGCATAGTCATCGGTGAACAAACGCGCATTGCGAGGGGAATCGAACAGATGGCCCTTGCCAATCTTCGAGAAGGAGAGGTTGTGGGAATCACCTTTCGTGCGGCTCGCGCAGGTCTTGTGAAGGCCGACACAATCTATGCCCGCCCGGAATTCGTGATGCGCGAGTCAAAATCACACTCCTCAGCATGGTCACAAACGAGCGCTCAGGGTTCCATGCAACAGGCCCCTGCTGGCCCTGAGTCGGTTTGCTGCTGCGCAGAGCAACCGAGTATCAACACCGGTTCCGGTGCGCTCGACGATATCCTTTTGACTTTGATGAGACTACCGCTTTGGACGGGGGCAGGAGAGAGTGTAGAGACGAACGCGAGGCTTCGCGAGTAGATCGACTCATCACCATTCACCTCAAGAGGGCACCCATGGCTGCAACGCGCAAGGCATCGGTCAAGAAAGGGAAGAAGAACCCAGCGGTCGGGAAAAGAAAGAAGACCAATAGACCGCGGAGAGCCCGCTGAACATGTCACGACATGCGGACATTGTTGTGGTGCAGCTGCCGAGAGGTGCGATGGCGTTGATGTGGGTGGACCTTGCTACGGGTACCGTGGCGACCAGCCATGCTGGACTGCAGGTGACAGTGCGCCGTGGCATCAAGGATTGGGCTGGTCATCTTGTGTTCCCACAAGACGGATCCATCTTTCTGTCTGCCGTGTACGACCATTTCTTTCTCAGCGGGTATTCCGTCCAGTGGTTGGGGTTCTCAGATCTCAAAATGGTCCAACGCACCTATCGTGTCTAGCACGAAACCAAACATTATGGCTCCATTGACGAGTTGGCTACCAGTTCGCTCCAATCAAGCATTCGATTTCGTCGTCAAGATTGTAGGAGCCCCCGCATCAGGGCTCGCACAAGGCTGGACCCGGATCGCCCGGTCGTTGGCCCGACAGGGGCTGTCGGTCATGACTCAAACAGGCCGGCTCAACGGAAGGTTCGGTGAATATGTCCTCGACATCCGTCTTGCCACCAGGCCGTTCTACTCGATGGGGCATGGATGCGATGTCCTGGTTTACTTGGGCAAGGCAGTTCCGGACTGTAGGCGTTTCGGACTTCAGCCTGGAAGCCTACTGCTGTGGGATCCGTCCTCCGATCCGCGATCATATCCGATGCTGCCCAGCGGTGTGGTTGCCTATCCAGTTCCGTTTAAGGCCCTTTCGATCCAGAGTAGGGAGGAACTCGACGGGAAAGGATGTGCTGCCCTCGGAGCACTTCTCCATGTGCTCGGCATTTCAGAGGACACCCTGCATGAATGGGCGGCTTCTGTCTCGGCGCCTCGATCATTTGCATCGGGCGTGGCGTTTGCTCGTGATGAAATCGAAAAGCGTGATGCCTATTCCATTCCGTCGGTCAGACCCGACGGCCGGAGTGGCCTGCTCCTCAGTTGCGAACAGGCCATCTTGTTGGGATATGGGGTGAGTGCGTGCCAATGCCGGACGGGATGTGAGATTGATCTCGTGACATCGCCGGCGCGGTGGACCGCGCAGCATCTGAGCCTCGCCGGACCCATGGTCTCCCTCCTGGCGAGCGACGGATATCCCGGCATGCAGGTCTATCGGGGCCCCCAAGGGAAAGTCTTGGCATTGCTCAGGGGAAACAATTCCGCGATGGCCTCGTGCCTCAAGGCCTTCAGAAGTCCGACAATCTTCGTAGCAGCCGACGTTCCTGACGTTATCCGTCTCGTTAAGGCGGGGCACCATCTGATTCGCAACGGATTGAGCGATGGTGTCGGCGTGCTGATCGAGGATGGCCTCGCCTCCCGTCAGCAAAGCATCGATACCTGGACCCTGGCTGATTGGATCAGGCCCCGGAACAGTTTCGATCCGGATCGCGATGGATTGGCTCAGTCCGACGCACAGAACACCATGATCGAGCGTGAGGGAGACGCTGAGGCAGACATTGGATTCGTCGCCTGGGGAACGGTGCAGGGGGTGGTGCGAGATGCCGTGGCTCTCTGCGGGAGTTTTGGGCTCAACGTCGCGGGGCTCTATCCAAGACGGATTATGCCGTTCCACCACGAGGACCTCGAGTCCTTCGCCAAAACCGTCGCCCGCCTCGTCATCGTCGAATCGAGCTGGACACAGGGCTATTGGAAGTGGATTCGCCCGCCTTTCTCATGCGACTACGCGACACTGACACCGCCGCAAGGTCGGCCACTGACACCGATGGATATTTTTCTTCGCGAGGGATTGGGCGCCGTATGAAACCACATAACCCCCCCCCAGAGGAAAGGAGTGATCGGAATGAAACCATACGAAATGACGGTAGGGCCTGAGGGATATCTTCCGCCGTCCGTTTCAGAACGGGGCGTGATCGGCCCTTCGAAAGGCGAGGGGCTTGTGATGGGGAAAAGGGTCCCAGAGTAGCAGGCAATCGATGAAGCGGCACGCCGTCTGATCCAGGCGAGGAATCCGACAATTTTCCCCGGTCCACTCGTGCTGTGGGCTTGGAATGAACAAGCGATTCGGGAGTCGAAAGTCATCAAGGCCCTGGCGGAAGCTGTTCCGGCCAAACTTATCCCCATGGCGGACTACCGTCCCCAATATCCCAAGATCATCGCGGAGAAAGAAATCAACCCGAACCATCCGAATCTCACCATCTGGAAAAACAAGATCGATGTCTGTCTCTTCGTCGGGGTCCACTGCCATCAATCCAATATCGGGCTCAAGATCATTCGTGGAGGCACGGATTGTTTCACGATCGCGCTGTGCACCTTCAGCGGTGACGACGAGGCACATATCACGATTCGCGACCTGACTGCCGATACGATTCAGCGCATCGCAGATTCGGTGTATCGTCAAAAAGGAACTCGCCCATCGTAGGCGAGTCTATTGCCGCATGCTATTACCCCAAGAGGAGTTGTTATGACGTGTCGTCGCTGGCTCTCTGCGACCCTATTCTCTGTTACGCTGGTAAGCACGATGTCTGTCTGGGCCTACGAAGAAACCACGGTGTTGGAAGGTGGAACCCTCACAGGGTCTGTGAAGCTAACCGGCCAAGTTCCGAAGCCCAAAGGTTACAACCTTACCACCTTGCCGGATCCCTTCTACTGCGGACGTATTTCCGATGGACAGGGCTGGCGCATCCTGCAGCCGTTCAATGTGGGACCGGCGGGAGAGTTTCGGGAGGTCGTGGTCTATCTGGAAGGAATCGACAGGGGCAAACCCTTCGACGAAAGAGGTGTGCCGCAGATTGAGGCGAGAGACTGCCTCTTTCTGCCGTTCACGACCATTGTGCGGGACCATCAACCAGTCACGGTGGTCAACATGGACCCGGTCATGCACGACATCCAAGCCTATGAGACATCACATTTGGGCGCACGCGTCCTCTTCAACGTCCCACTCCCGATGAATCCACAACATCCGCGTAACTTCAAGGATCGCAGCGAGGCCGCGCTGTATCACAAGCACATGGCCGGGGCGCCGATGAAAGAATTGGTCACGCTCAGCAAAGACCGCCAGGTCTTCGTCATGCAATGTGGTTTCCATGCGTACATGGAGAGTTGGGGCATGGCCGTCATGAATCCGTACTTTACCAAGACGGATGAGCAGGGTCGCTTCACGATCACCGATGTGCCCCCTGGCACCTACAAGCTGGTGGTATGGCATCCGTACATCCGCACGGTCAACGAGCAAACCGTCACGATTGCGACGAAGAGAACCACGGAAGCGATCCTCGCGGTCCCGGCACCGACCGGGCGGCTGTATGCCAACGAGGTGTTAGAGCATGACTACGTGCGGTATGGCGTGACAGCGGAGCAGAAAAAAGAGATCGAGCCGATGATCCACAAACAAGAACACTAAGGAGCGGGTCGTGCGCTGGAGGCGGAACGCTAAGCGGAGGGTCGACCGAATTACTCCGGACGTCTGGTTTAGGGTAAACAGGAGGCTGATCATGAAAGACAACGAAACGCAGGCCTGGCAGGCTTGGAAAATCACGTGCTACACGGTGCTCGTCATCGCACTGTTGATAACCATCGCACATGTGATTGTGGGGATTTGAGACACGGGCAATGGTGTTCGAGTGGACACACGATGACGAGACGCTGATGTGAGGATTCCCCCATCAAGGGTATCCGTCTGTGTTAATCGGATGGTGAACTATCTCTGTATCACGGCAATGGTATGGCTGGACCGCATCCTTCAATCGTTCGGTGGTAATGTGACAAGAGCACAAGGGCCTCACACGATCGCATGCTGAATCTGTTGTGGATCCTTCTCGGCGGGTATGTGGCCGGGATACTACTTCCGCTCTGTTTCCCTCGACAGCCCAACGCTCAAATTATCACGACCACCACCCCCGCTATCGTGGCAACCAGCGCAGGCGTCGTTCTGGGGCTTCTCGGCCTCACGTCTTCAGAGCCCGTCACGGGATCGCTCGCCTCCACTATTCCTCTGCTCACCTTTGCCATTCGGATTGATCCACTGGCGGCATTCTTCGTGTTGACCATCTCCCTCGCTGGTCTCGCTGCGTCGATCTATGCCATCGGATACATGCAGCATTTTGATGGGCGCGCATCGCTTCCGATGCTTGGGGCACTCTTCAATGGGTTTTTGCTGTCCATGACGCTCGTCGTCCTTGCGGACAATGGGTTTTTCTTTTTGATGGTGTGGGAACTCATGTCGTTGCTGTCCTATTTTCTCGTGGTGACCGAGCACGAGAAAGCTGAGGTGCGGTACGCGGGATTGTTCTATCTGATCATGACCCATGTTGGAACCGCCTTCATCCTCCTGACCTTCATCATTTTCTTCCAAGCAGGCGGGTCGTTTGCGTTCGACACCTTTCGACATCCGGAGCAGCCGTTGCCGGAGAGCATGAAAACGATCGCGTTTCTGCTGGCCTTGGTCGGCTTCGGCACCAAAGCCGGCATCGTGCCGCTCCATGTCTGGCTGCCCTATGCGCATCCCGCGGCGCCGTCGCATATTTCAGCCTTGATGTCCGGCGTCATGATCAAGACCGCCATCTATGCCCTGATCCGGGTGTATTTCGATTTCCTCGGCGGTCAGTTTCCGTGGTGGTGGGGCTTCGTGGTCCTCGTGATCGGTGCAGTGTCTGCGTTACTCGGCGTGATGTACGCGTTGATGGAACATGATCTGAAAAGCCTACTGGCCTACCACAGCGTTGAGAACATCGGCATCATTCTGTTGGGGATCGGGGCTGGGATGATCTTTCAGACCTACGGGTTCAAGGAGTTTGCCGCGCTGGGCCTGCTGGCCGGACTCTACCATACGATCAACCACGCCATGTTCAAAGCCCTTCTGTTCCTGGGAGCCGGCTCGCTGCTCTATGCCATGCACACACGCAACATGGAGGAATACGGAGGCCTCCTCCGGCGCATGCCATGGACCGGTGCCTGTTTCTTAATCGGCTCGGTATCGATTGTGGCCCTCCCGCCGACCAACGGATTCGTCAGCGAGTGGCTGGTCTTTCAAAGCCTCTTTCTCAGCTTTCACATCCCCGACACCTTCCTGAAGCTGATGCTTCCCCTTGCAGCGGCGATGCTGGCCCTGACCGGAGCGCTCGCCTTGGCCTGCTTCGCAAAAGCGTTCGGGATTTCCTTTCTTGCCCTGCCACGGAGCACGCACGCCCGACATGCGAGAGAGGTGCCGATTCCTATGCGTATTGGGATGGCCCTCTTGGCGACGGTCTGTGTCGTCCTTGGTCTTGGACCGATGGTGGTCGTGCCGCTACTGGACCGAGTGGTCGCGCCGTTCACGGGTGTGTCGATTGAAGGCCAGGTGCTGGCCCTTGACGGTTGGGCGCTGGCCACGATGGATATGGAATTCTCCAGTCTTTCGCCACCGGTCCTTGCCCTGCTGCTGGGGGGGCTTGCAGTGCTGGGGCTTGGGATTGTAGCGGCCTTCGGCGGGTTCGTGAAGAGACGGTATTACAAAACATGGGGCTGCGGGATCAACCTGACGCCCCGGATGGAATATTCCGCGACCGGATTTGTGCAGCCGATCAAGCGAGTATTCAGCTCGATTTATCAACCGACGGTGAAGCTTGAGACGGAGTTTCTCCACGAGTCACAGTATTTCGCCAAGCGACGGCGCTTTGAATTTCACGTTGAACCAGTCTTTCAGAAGTATCTGTATGATCCGGTGCTGGCATTCGTTGCCGCCCTAGCTGGACGTCTGCGGGTCATCCAGGCGGGAAGCCTGCACCTCTACTTGACCTATATCTTTGTCACGTTGATTGTCTTGTTATTGTTCGCGGTGTAAGCCGATGTTGGACGCCTTTCTTCTTATCGTTATGCAGACCGTCGTCTTATTGGCGGCCGCTCCGTTGATGGTCGGCCTGATCAGGAAAGTGAAGGCCCGTTTGCAATGTCGGCGGGGGGCCTCCGTCGTTCAACCCTATGCGGATCTCATCAAGCTCTTCCGCAAACAGCCGGTGGTCTCATCCACCACGTCGTGGATTTTCACCGCCACCCCCTACATCCTCTTTGCCTCAACGCTGGCGGCCGGGCTGCTCGTGCCGGTGTTCATCTCCCGGACGCCGTTGAGCTTCGCAGGCAACATCATCGCCCTCGTCTACCTGCTGGCCGTGGGCACATTCTTCTTGATGCTGGCGGGTCTCGATGCTGGTTCGGCCTTTGGAGGAATGGGGAGCAGCCGCGAAGCGATTGTGGCGTCGTTGACCGAACCGGCCATGATGCTGTCGATCTTTGCGATCGCGCTCACGGCAGGGTCTACGAATCTGAGCACCATCGTCCACAAGACGGCATTACTCGAAGGCATTATGACTGATCCGTCGCCTCATCTCATGGCGTTCGCCGCACTGGTCATCGTGGCCATTGCCGAAACAGGGCGAGTGCCGGTGGACAACCCAGCCACCCACCTCGAACTCACGATGATCCACGAAGCGATGATCTTGGAATATTCCGGGCGATATCTCGCGTTGGTCGAATGGGCGGCGGGACTCAAGCTCTTGGTATTTCTCACCTTGATCGCCAACGTGTCCGCTCCCTGGGGAATTGCCACCAGTATGGAGCCAGCTGCGCTGGGTGTCGGCCTGGCCGCCTATCTCGTGAAAGTCTCGGGATTGGCAGTGCTAATCGGCATCCTTGAATCGATGTTTGCCAAGTTGCGCCTCTTCAGAGTGACGGACTTACTGGGAACCGCCTTTGTCCTGGCGCTGCTCGGACTTGTCTTCTTCTACGTCCTGCGAGGCTGACGTGCCGCTGATGACACCATCGATCGGATCGCAACTGGTGGACTTAGGCTCGGCCCTGTTACTGCTGACCTGCTTTGCCATCGTGGCGCAGCGGCGCCTGTCGGCCTGTGTCGATCTGTTTGCCTTGCAATCGGTTTTCCTCGCGCTCACCGCGACACTCGTCGCATTTCTGACGGGGATTCACCATATTTACATCGCCGCTGCTTTGACCATCGTCATCAAGGCGATCGTCATCCCACGAATCTTGAAAAAGGTGATCGAACGACTCAATGTCTCGCGTGAACTGGTGATGCATATCAATGTGCCGGCCAGCCTGCTCATCTGCGGAGTGTTGGTCATGATCGCCTTCTTGATCACACAGCCGATCATTTCGTTTGGCCACCTACTGACCCGCGATTCACTGGCCATTGCGTTGGCGATCGTGCTGATCGGTTTCTTCACGATGATCGCGCGCCAAAAAGCCGTCACGCAAATGATCGCATTCCTGGTCATGGAAAACGGCCTCTTCTTAGGAGCCATCGCTGCAACCTATGGCATGCCGCTGGTCGTCGAATTAGGGGTGTTCTTCGATGTCTTGGTCGCCGCCTTGATCGCAGGCATCTATACGAATCGGCTGCAAGATGCCTTCGATAGCGTCGATACCGCCCACCTCAGTGAGTTGAAAGAATGAGCGATTTACCCACGACGCTCGCGGTCACCCTGCTCCTGCTCGCGCCGCTTGTGGCTGGGGGGCTCAGCCTGCTGCTGACCAGCTCGCGCTGGCTCCATGTGACCAATTTGACCAGCATTGGCACACTGGTTGCCGCGGAAGTCATGATCGCGCGCGCCGTCTTAGAGCAAGGCTCGCTCACGGCGTTCGGCGAGATCGTGTACATCGACGCCCTCTCGTCGGTCATTCTGTTCATTATCGGGACGGTTGGTCTCGCCTGTTCCCTCTATATGCGGTCGTATATGGACGAACAAGTCGCCCGTGGCGTCATCGCACCCAAGCGCCTCAATCTGTTTTTCTTCTTGTTTCATATGTTCCTACTGACCATGGTCGTCGCGACCGTCGCCAATAGCTTAGGGGTACAATGGGTGGCGATCGAGGCCACGACGCTGACGACGACGTTTCTCATCGCCTTCTGGCGGCGGCGCGAATCGTTGGAAGCCGGGTGGAAATATCTCATCCTCTGTTCCGTCGGAATCTCCCTGGCTCTGTTCGGCGTCGTGCTGATGTATTACTCCTCCCTGCGCGTACTGGGAGATGTCAGTTCGGCCCTCAATATTACCCAGCTTCAGCAGGTGGCTTCGCAGCTGGACCCCCACATTCTGAAATTGGCCTTCGTGTTTCTGTTTGTCGGCTACGGCACAAAAGTCGGACTCGTACCGATGCATAGCTGGCTGCCCGATGCCTACACGGAAGCGCCGGCACCAGTCGCAGCTATGTTGGCGGGTGTGCTGGAAACCGTGGCGGTCTATGCCATTCTGAGATGCCGGGGCATTGTCGATCAGGCCGTGCCTCCGGATTTCACCGGTGGTCTACTAGCCATCTTTGGACTCGTGTCATTCGCACTCGCGGCGTTTTTTATCCTCCTGCAACACAATTACAAACGCCTCTTTGCCTACTCCAGCATTGAGCACATGGGCTTGGCGATGGTCGGGTTCGGGGTCGGCGGGCCGATCGGAAATTTTGGCGGCCTGTTCCACCTGGTCAATCATGCCTTGGCCAAATCGCTCGCCTTCTTTGCGGCAGGCAATATCCACCGCCGGTTCAAGACAGTCGAGATCGATGAGGTCCGCGGCCTCACGACCGTCCTGCCCTTATCCGCGCTGGCGCTGCTTATTGCCGGACTCGCTCTGGCGGCACTCCCGCCCTTTGCGCTCTTCGCCAGTGAGATGCAGATCCTCACAGCGCTGGGATCATCGGGCCTCCCAGGAGAATGGACCCAGCCGGGCACAAGGTTTCCCATCGTGGTTCTCCTGTTCTGCAGTCTGGTTGCCTTCGGCGGTCTTCTCTATCGCATCACTGGCATGGTCTGGGGCGTGGCTCCCGCGGACATCGTCTCGGGGGAGCAGTGGTCTGTGGGGCACGTTCCCATCATTCTCCTGGGAGCCGTGCTCGTGGGATTCTGCTGGGCTCTGCCGCCTCCGTTGCAGCAGCTCTTTGAGGCCGCTGCAACCCTGTTGGTCAACCGCTAGTCTGGAGGGAACAGTGACAGACAGTCCATCGCCTGAGCGATCGATAGAACAGGCCATACAGACCGTTTTCCCTAGCTTGATTCCGGATTATCCCTCAGGTACGGCTCTGGCGCGGTATCGTACCGACACACACCAACTCCCGGAACTCGTCCGGTTTCTTCATGAGAAGATGCGTGGCCGCCTGGCTCTGCTGTTCGCGGTGGATTGCCGACCTCTGGAGAAGAAGTGCGAGTTGCAGTACCTGTTCGCATTCAAGTCCCGCCAACCCTTCGTGCTCGTAACGACAGAGTTGATCGGAGAGGAACGTCTGTTCACGTCGATCACGCCGTCGATTCATGCCGCGCAATGGTATGAACGCGAGATTCGTGATCTCTTCGGCTTGATCCCACAAGGCCATCCGGATCTCCGTCGCCTGGTTCGACACGAGCATTGGCCGAAGGGCACCCATCCGTTACAGAAGGACTTTTCGTGGAACCACGTCTTGGAACGGCAACAAGGCGAATACCGGTTCTCCCACATTGAAGGGGAGGGAGTCTTCGAAGTCCCGGTCGGACCGATTCACGCCGGGATCATCGAGCCTGGGCATTTTCGCTTTTCCGTGGCCGGCGAGCCGATCATGCAACTGGAAGTGCGCCACTTCTGGAAACATCGTGGCGTGGAAAAACTGTTCGAGCAACTCCCGCTGATCGACGCGGTGCTCTTGGCGGAACGCGTGTCTGGGGATACGACCATCGGGCACAGTCTGGCCTACTGCCAAGCGGTGGAAACGCTCCTGCATCTCGACGTGCCACGACGCGCCAAGTACCTCCGTTCGCTCTTTCTGGAACTAGAACGACTGTACAATCATCTCGGCGATATCGGCGCGATGTGCAATGACACAGCCTATGCGCTCGCCCATGCCCATTGTGGTCGGATGAAGGAGCAAGTCATGCAACTCAATGACCGGCTGGTTGGTTCGCGCTTCCTGCGAGGCGTCATGCAGGTCGGGGGAGTCAGTTGGGACGTCGATCGCAGCCAACTCCGTAACATCGTTCAAGAGCTCAACGGTATCCAGAAGGATTTCTCCGAAGTGGGCGCCATCATCTTTGCCAATGCCTCGCTCACGGATCGGCTTGAGACCACAGGAGTTCTGACTGAACGGATTGCCTGGGATCACGCCGTGACGGGAGTGGTGGGGCGGGCGTCAGGGATGGATCAGGATGTCCGAAGAGATCGCCCCTTCGCCGCATATGACGAACTGCCCGTGAACGTGGCGCTGTATCGCTATGGCGACGCACGAGCGAGATTGCGCGTGCGTGGCGATGAGATCCACGAATCGATCCGGCTCATTCGCGAGATTCAGGCGCGAATTCCGGATGGTCCCATAGCGATTAAACCCGACCGATCGGCGTCTCCTGGAACCTGGGCAGTCGCGGCTGTGGAAGGATGGCGAGGCGAGATTCTCTATTTCGTATCGGCCGGAGACGATGGAATGATTCATCGTTGCAAAGTCCGCGATCCTTCATTCGTGAACTGGCCTGCTATACAATGGGCTGTGTTAGGCAACATCATTCCTGATTTTCCACTCATCAACAAGAGTTTCAATCTGTCGTATGCGGGTAATGATCTCTGAAAAAGGGACGAGCCATGTTTCGGATCATCAAAAAAAGCCTGAAGACGGGCGTCGTCACCGGACAATATCCAGAATCCGAAAGGCCCTCGGAACCAATCAATCCGGCGGTGACGGAAAAGGCCAAGCCCTTTCGGCGCTCGCTCGCAATCCGGGAGGTCGATACCGGGTCCTGCAATGCCTGTGAGATGGAAATGAACGCGCTCCTGAATCCGGTGTACGACGCCGAGCGGTTCGGCATTCACATCGTCGCCTCGCCGCGCCACGCTGATGCCTTGGTGGTGACGGGACCAGTCACCGTCAACATGGAGCGCGCGTTGAAAGATGTGCACAGGCAAACGCCTGATCCGAAGATTGTGATTGCGCTCGGTGACTGCGCGATCAACTGTGGCATATTCAAAGGCAGTTATGCCGTGACAGGACCCGTGGAACGGCACATCCCTGTTGATGTCCGCATCCCCGGCTGTCCGCCGCGTCCAGCGGAAATCCTTGAGGCCTTGTCGGAATTGCGCAAAGAAAGGCCATGAGGCGTAACGGCAAGACGCCCATCATGGACGCGGCCTCCCCGAACAATTTAGGTTTTCAGTAAGGATGTATGCCAAACAGTAGGCCACGTGTATTGATCCTCGGTGGTGGATTCGGTGGGATGTATGCCGCACTGGAGTTCGAACGCGCCCTGACGCGAGGGGTCGACTTGGACGTCACCCTCGTCAACCGTGACAACTTTTTCCTCTTCACCCCGATGCTGCACGAAGTCGCGGCAAGCGACCTCGATATCACGAATATTGTCAGCCCGATCCGCAAACTCTTGCGTCGAGTGACCTTTTTTCATGGCGATATCGAAACCGTCGATCTCGTGCAGAAACGAGTCGGCCTGTCGCATGGGCATGAGCAACATTGCCACGCGCTGCCGTACGACCATCTGGTGCTGGCACTCGGCTCAACAACCAACTTCTTCGACATCCCAGGCTTGGCAGACCGCGCGCTCACGATGAAATCGCTGAGCGACGCGATCTTTCTACGCAACCGCCTCATTGAGAACCTGGAAGAGGCGGACTTTGAATGTGCGGCGTCGTTTCACGCGCCCTTACTGAATTTCGTCGTGGCCGGTGGCGGGTTCGCCGGAGTCGAAACCATTGCGGCCATGAATGACTTTCTGCGGGAGGCGGTGCGGTACTTTCCGCATATTCGGGAAGAGATGCTGCGGATCATCCTCGTCCATTCGGGCAAGGTCATTTTGCCGGAACTCGGGGAGGAGCTCGGCACCTACGCCCAGCGCAAACTCATAGAGAACAAGGTGGAAATCCATTCGAACTGTAAAGTCACCGCCGTGACGGACCACACCGTGACGCTCAGCGATGGGACGACGGTGACGACCAATACGCTGGTCTGGACGGCCGGGATCTCTCCGCACCCCCTCTTGGACACACTACCTTGTCCGAAATCGAAGGGCCGGATCCTCGTCAACGAGTGCCTGGAAATTCTCGAGTGGCCTGGCGTCTGGGCCTTTGGCGACTGTGCGCTTGTGCCGGACCCTCATACTGAGACATTCCACCCCCCCACCGCGCAGCACGCGCTGCGGGAAGGGAAGCTCGCGGCACGGAATATTCTGGCTACCGTTCGAGGCGAGCAGCTGAAACCCTTCCGCTACTCGACGATCGGGCTCCTGGCCCCGATCGGGAAACGAACCGGCGTCGCGAACATTCTCGGCGTGAATTTTTCAGGTTTCATGGCTTGGTGGCTGTGGCGCACGATCTACCTGATGAAACTGCCTCGATTTGAGAAGAAGGTCCTCGTGGCCTTGGACTGGACCCTGGATGTGCTCTTTTCGAAGGATATGGTCCACTTTAGAACAACGCGTCCCCATCCTCCAAAAGCGGGAAAAGAAGAATTGCCGAAACCAACCTGAATTCTTCAGGGCTGGCTATGACTGACATGTTATTCTGGACTCCCCACGAATGACTGTATCCTTCCTTCTCCTAAGGGGGAGTTTCTCAACGCCCTTCCGTACGAGAATGCGGTCTTTCAAACCGCTTTGGATGCATTGGTTGTCAGGGGTCGAGGGGGCTTCGCCGTAACTGTTATTCTGATATTCGACACTGTGCCCAAGGTATTCTCCATGCTGGCGTGAAGAGGAGCACTCGGCTGGTGCTTGAGAGTCCGCTGACACTTGTGTCCGGGAGGAGCTTCCATCGTGGGCCGATGCAAGTATAATGGGGAAGTCGCAGGGCCGAGCTACACGAATCTCACATGCCCATGAACCAGCGAATTCCACTACCCCTGCTCGCCAACCTCCCGTTCGTGGAGGATCTGTATGTGGAGTTCCTGCGAGATCCTGCCTCGGTCTCGCCGGAGTGGGGGGACTATTTTAAGGATGCGTGGACCGAGAGCGATCACCCCATGGCTCGGCGGCGCGGCCCTTCTCGTCGGCCGAAATCCCTCTTTGATCCTGAACGCGATCGTGGTGCCGAAACAGGCATCGGTCGGTCTGATCGAGACACCATCATCGGGCAGCAGGATCGTGTCTCCCAGCTCGTGCAGGCCTACCTCGTCCGTGGGCACATGGCCGCCGCCATCGACCCGCTGGAGGTGCCGCGTCCGGTCCATCCCGAGCTGGATCCTGCGTTCCATGCGTTCACGGAGCACGACTTGGATGGGCGGTTCTCCACACATGGAATTGCAGGAGCGGATTTCCTGACCGTGCGTGAGATTCTGGACCGCCTGCGGACCGCCTATTGCGGATCGATCGGCTCACAGTTCATGCATATCGATGATCCGGAGCGACGAGCCTGGGTGCGAGAGCGGATGGAGAGGCCGGAGCGTCATGGCGGGCTCACGCGGCAGGAGCAGATCCGTATCCTCACCCGGCTGACCGATGCAGTCATCTTCGAAGAGTTCATCCAGCAGAAGTATCCCGGCGCCAAGAGTTTCTCCCTCGAGGGGGCGGAAAGCTTGATCCCGTTGCTCGATCTGGCGATCGAAACCGCCGGCGAGCATGGTGTGGAAGAGATTGTGTTGGCGATGGCTCACCGAGGCCGACTCAACGTCCTGGCGAATATTGTCGGGAAGCGACCGCGTGAGATCTTCCATGAATTCGAGAACGTGGTCGATCCTCTTCGGGAGGGGTGCGGCGACGTCAAGTACCACTTGGGCCACAGCACGGACTGGGTCACCGCATCAGGGCGAACGGTGCACCTGTCCCTCTGCTTCAACCCAAGCCACCTGGAATTCGTCAATCCGGTCGCGCTTGGACGCCTGCGCGCGAAGCAAGACGTGGCCGGCGATCCGACGCGCGCGCGTCGCACCGCGTTTCTCATCCATGGAGATGCATCCTTCGCCGGAGAGGGTGTCGTACAGGAGTCGCTCAATCTGAGCCGGCTCAAGGGGTTCCGCACGGGTGGGACGCTGCATGTCGTGGTCAACAACCAGATCGGCTTCACCACGGCGCCGGAAGAGGCACGGTCATCGCTCTACGCGACGGACGTGGCTAAGATGTTTCAAATCCCGATCTTTCACGTCAACGGGGAGGATCCCGAAGCCGTCGCCCGCGTCGTGCGGCTCGCGATGGATTTCCGGCGGACCTTTCAGAGTGACGTCGTGATAGACATGTATTGTTTTCGACGGCGTGGCCACAATGAAGGAGACGAGCCCAGTTTTACACAGCCGCTCCTGTATGGCGTCATCGATAAGCGCCGGCCCCTCCGCGAATACTATCTTGGCCATCTCTTGCGCCTCGGCGAAGTGGATCGTGACGAGGCTGATCGGATTGCGGTGGAGCGCCGGCGTGAGCTGGAGCAGGATCTCACCGAGGCCCGGAGTCATGCCTACATTCCGCTGCGAGAGAAAGCGATCGGGATGTGGGCAGGATACTATGGAGGACTCGACGGGGATGCCGAAGAGGTCAGGACTGGGGTCGAACGAGGCCGGCTTGTCACCCTGATGGAAGCGCTCACCCGATTGCCTGAGCAGTTTCATCCACACGCGAAGATCACCCAGTGGTTGCAACGCCGGCGCGAAATGACAGCCGGCGCACGTCCCCTTGACTGGTCTACCGGTGAAGCTCTGGCCTTCGCCACGCTGGCCGTGGAGGGGCACCCGGTCCGTGTCTCTGGTCAGGACACGCCTCGTGGAACCTTCAGCCAGCGGCATGCCATCCTGCACGATATCGAGGATGGGCGGATATATGTGCCGCTTCAGCATCTCGCTCCGGATCAGGCCCCGGTGGAGTTTTACAACAGTCCCCTCTCCGAGGCAGGCGTGCTTGGGTTCGAGTATGGGTACAGCCTGGACTGTCCCAACGGGCTGGTTCTTTGGGAGGCCCAATTCGGAGACTTCGTCAATGCGGCCCAGGTCATCATCGATCAGTTCCTTGTCAGCGCCGAAGAAAAGTGGCGCCGGCTGAGCGGGCTTGTGCTTCTCCTTCCCCATGGGTTCGAAGGGCAGGGACCGGAGCATTCGAGCGCGCGCCTGGAGCGTTTTCTGGAACTTGCCGTCAACGACAATATCCAAATTGTGAACCCGACAACACCGGCCCAATACGTCCATGTACTCAGGCGCCAGGTGCTGCGCCGATGGCGAAAACCCTTGATTGTGATGACACCGAAGAGCCTGCTTCGGCACCCGCAAGCCATCTCGACACTCGAGGACCTCGAACACGGCCGTTTCCGGCGAATTCTCTTCGACCGGACGGTTCGGCCGGAGCGGGTCAAGCGCGTCCTGCTCTGCAGCGGGAAAGTCTATTATGACCTGGTGGGGTTGCGGGATGAGCTCAAGCGCGACGACGTCGCGATCCTGAGATTGGAGCAGCTCTATCCCTTACAAGATGCGGAATTGCGTGAAAGCTTGATGCCCTATCCGTCGAAGGCGCCGGTGATCTGGGTTCAGGAGGAACCGGCAAACATGGGAGCGTGGCGGTATTTATTTGCCCGATTCGGCGATAGACTGATGGATACCCGGTCCTTCTCGGCGGTTTGCCGGCCGGTCTCGGCCAGCCCCGCGACTGGATGGATGGATCTCCACAAGCTCGAGCAGCAGAAGCTGCTCAAGGCGGCATTCGATGTCCATTGAGCTGAAAATCCCGACGATCGGGGAATCGATCACGGAGGTCCAGATCGACGAGTGGCTCAAATCGCCGGGTGAGACCGTCCGCCAAGATGAGCCGATCGTCGCGCTTGAGACGGAGAAGACCTCACTCGACTTGCCCTCGCCCGTGTCGGGCGTGCTTGTCAAGGTGCTCAAGAAGAAGGGCGAGTTGGCCCATGTCGGCGAAGTGATCGCGTATCTGGATGAGGCGGCGGTTCCGAAAGATTCGACAGCCGCAGTGGCGTCCGGCAAGACGACCGCGAGCGCACCGGCTTCCAAACCCCTCTCGGTCTCGACGCCCGACACGACGCGAGTGATGCCGGCCGCGCGCCGGCTTTTGAAGGAACACCGGCTTGGCGTCGAGGAGCCGACGCCGACCGGGCCCGGCGGCAGAATACTCAAAGAAGATGTGCTCCGCTGTCTGGAAGAGCGTCCATCTCAAGCGGAACCAACCTCAGCGGTCGAGCCGGTTTCCGAAGAAGAGGCTGCGCCGCCGAGGTCCGCGTCGCGTCAGCCGACGGGCAGCCGCGACGAAGAAGCGGTACCCATGAGCCTGCTCCGGCGCCGGGTCGCCGAGCGGCTGGTACAGGCCCAACAGACTGCTGCGCTGCTCACGACGTTCAACGAGATCGACATGACGGCAGTAACAGCCTTGAAACAAGAGCTGCAAGATAGCTTCCAGCAGCGTTATGCGGTGAAGCTTGGCCTCATGTCCTTCTTCGTGAAAGCCGTGATCGAGGCGCTCAAGCTGGTCCCTGGCCTTAATGCCGAGATCCGAGGCGCGGAGATCGTGTATCGTCACTATTACGATATCGCGATCGCGATTGGAAGCGGGCGCGGCCTGGTTGTGCCTGTGTTGCGGAACGCAGAGCACCTGAGCTTTGCCGAAATCGAGACCGCTATCGCCGATTTCGCTCGGCGCGCACAGGCCAACCGGCTCACTCTGGAGGAACTGCAAGGGGGAACCTTCACGATTTCGAATGGCGGAGTGTACGGCTCGCTGCTCTCGACCCCGATTATCAATCCGCCTCAGAGCGGTATCCTGGGGCTTCATGTGATTCAGGACCGACCCGTGGCGCGGGACGGGCAGGTCGTGCTCCGGCCCATGATGTACGTCGCCCTGACGTATGATCACCGGATCGTGGACGGCCGAGAAGCGGTGGCGTTTCTCACGCACATCAAGGCGTGCATCGAAGAGCCGGCCCGCATCCTCCTGGAGATTTAAGTGCAGGTTAAGGGAGCCCAATCCTGGTGAAAGGAAGCGAAAAGATGGCGGCTCAGCGCGAGCACGAGTTGATCATTATCGGCGCCGGTCCCGGAGGCTACGTCGCCGCCATCCGCGCTGCGCAACTTGGAATGAACGTGGCCTGCGTGGAGCGAGACCCAGCGCTCGGCGGGACCTGTCTCCGTGTGGGATGCATCCCGAGCAAGGCGCTTCTCGAGTCGAGCGATCTCTTCGCCGCTGCCAAACTCGCGGAACGGCGCGTCTTGACGCGCCGAGGTGGGGCGGGTGAGACCAGCGGCTTCGAGGCACACGGCATTCGACTTGCGGATGTGACGCTCGACCTTGCGGCCATGTTGGGCCGGAAGAACGAGATTGTGGAGCATCTCACAAAAGGCGTCGACAGCCTCTTCCGGAAGCACAAGATCGTTCGGTACCTAGGGCACGGGCGAATCGCGGGCCCCGGGGCGGTCGTCGTCGAGACCGGCAAGGAAACCCTGGCGTTGAAGGCCCGTTGGATTTTGATCGCGACCGGTAGCGCGCCGGCAAATCTGCCTGGAGTCAAGATCGATGGCGACCGCATCGGCACGAGCACCGAGGCGCTCAGCTATCCCGACGTGCCGGACCATCTGGTGATCATCGGCGCGGGATACATCGGCCTCGAGATCGGGTCCGTGTGGCGCCGCCTCGGTGCCACGGTCACGGTCATTGAGTATTCGGACCGCATTCTTTCGGAGATGGACATGGAGATGGCCGTCGAAGCGAAACGGATGCTCGAGCGGCAGGGCCTCAACTTTCACCTCGGCAGACGCGTGACGGGAGCGCGGGTTGAGGGCCCTCACTGTGTCGTGGAGTGCGAAGGGGTAGAGTCCATTCGCTGTAACCGCGTGTTGGTGGCCGTGGGGCGCGTTCCGATGACGGCGAACCTGGGGCTGGAGACTGTCGGCATCATGCCTGACGAGCATGGCCGTATCCCCGTGGACGAGCGCTTCGCCACCAGCGCAACCGGCATCTACGCCATCGGTGATGTCATTCGGGGCCCGATGCTCGCCCACAAGGCATCGGAAGAGGGAATCGCCTGTGTGGAGATGCTCGCAGGCGGTTATGGCCACGTGCACTATGAGGCGATCCCCAGCGTGGTCTATACGCACCCTGAGATCGCGTCGGTTGGAAGGACGGAGGAGGACCTTCGAGAGGCCAAGATCGACTATCGGAAGGGTGTGTTTCCGTTTCTCGCGAGCGGCCGCGCGCGAGCCCTGGGCCAGACCGAGGGGCGCATCAAGGTGCTCGCCGACAAGAAAACCGATCGCCTGCTTGGAGTCCACATCCTCGGGCCTCGGGCCGGTGACCTCATCGCGGAGGCGGCCACCGCGATGGCCTTCGGCGCGAGCAGCGAGGATATCGCCCGGACCTGCCACGCGCATCCGACGCTGGCGGAAGCGTTCCGGGAAGCAGCGCTCGCGGTGCAGGGTCGAGCGCTGCACATCTAGGCAGGCCTGGTAGAGGCCCGCGTTCAGCGGCCTGGGGATGGCTTCGACTCCGAAGGAGCCTATTCGAAACAATCAGGCATCCATTCCGAACTGCGGTGAGCGCTACCGGCAGGGGGGAGACGATCTCGACGGCCTTCGCCGAATCGACCATCAAGCTGGTGGTGAGTCGGCGGTTGGTAAAGAAGCAGCCGATGCACTGGACGCGACGCGGAGCACAACTCCTGGTGCAAGGACGGACCAAGGTCTTGAATACTGAATTAGAGGACGGGTTTCGGCGCTGGTACCCACTGTTTCGAGTCCACGCGAACGCAGCGTGACCCCCCGGGGTTCCCGCTGCACTCGCGCTTCGTCGGCACGCACTATGCCGTGGGCCGCTAAAAAAAGGGGGCGTGCCGAACGGCAGGCCCCCCTAATCATGATGCAGTCAGTAGACTGAATCGGTTACTTTAACGCATCAATACCGGCACCGAAGTTAATGTGAAACGCTGCGCCATTCATCACCAGGGCCGGTACTGACTTGACTCCGGCTGCTTCCGCCTCATTCACCCGCGCCTTGTTCGTGCCGAGATGGACGTGTTCCACGTCATATTTTGACGGATCCAGAGCGTTGGCCACGCTCTGCTCGGCTGCAACGCACACCGGGCATCCTGCGTGATAGAAAATCGCTTTGCTTTTCATCATGGTCTCCTTTCAACTGGAACGGGTTGGGGTGAGATTATCGTATCTGCGACAGGGTAGAAACAGCGCCAGGCTCAAGGGCGCAGGCACGTTGGGCTTCACGACCACGTGTCGGTAACATACCGACGGTCTGACAACGAAATCAATACGAAAATGATCTGGGTTCGTGAAGGCCTCCCGGCTTTCGTGGCACAAGACCTGGGTATGCAAACGGTGTACTATATTAGAATGACAGTCCATCGTTAGTCATCATGATCAGAGCGGAGATTTGGTCATGAGATTCGTTTCAGCCATCTTCCATCGGGATGTCAGCCGGCCTAGGAGGTGCTACTCTGTCCATCTCACACACACTCCAAGATTATCTCGATCGTGAATACGCGCAGTACGACCTGTTGCCTCATCCAGAGGCCTTTCGGGCCGCCGCGGTCGCCCAGGCGCTCTATACCCAGGAAATGGAATGGGCGAAGGTCGTGATCCTGAAAATGAATGAGCGGTTCGTGATGACGGTGCTGCCGGCCAGATGGCAGGTGGATCTCCATCGTTTGAGGACGGTCTTGGCCGCTCACCAGGTACGGCTCGCGACCGAGGATGAACTCAAAGATCTCTTCCCCGACTGCGAGTTGGGGGCGGTGCCGCCCTTCGGCGTCCTCTATGGGCTCCCGGTGTACGTCGATCACTCGCTCATGGAGGACAAGGAGATCGTTTTTGAAGCCGATACCCATTGGGAAGCGATCAGAATGCGATACGCGGACTTTGCCGCACTCGTTTTTCCGGTAGTGGCGGAGTTTCACTGCTCGCCTTCGGAGGTCTGGTGACGTATGGTACCGCACCCTCCCTCAACGACGACTCCTCGCGAGAACACCGGCGTCTCGCGAATCCTGGTCACGGTCGGTGACGCCGAGCACTCTGAGCGGGCGCTGCGTTATGTGGGCATCCTGTTGCGTGACACGCGCGATGTGCATCTCACGTTATTTCACGTACTGAAACCGATGCCGCGCGGTCTCTTGGAACATGGCGGGGCCGAGGATCCTAGAGCGGAAATTCGGTTGGCCGAAGAGTTGCACCAGGATCAGGAAACCTGGGTTCGCGCGGAAAGCAGGATCGAGTACCCGATCCTGGCGAAAGCGCTGGAGATAGTGGAGAAGACCGGATTTCCTCTGGATCGGGTCACAGTGAAGTTCGGACATGAAGACGACATTGCGCACACCATTCTCAACGAAGCCCGCAACGGAGGTTACGAGACGATCGTGGTGAGCCGCCACGGCTCGAACGGCATCAAACGGTTCTTCTACGGAGGTATCACGGATCAATTGCTGCGCAACGCAACCGGCTTCACGCTCTGGGTCGTGGAATGATCGGGAGCGGACTTGCTTCCCAGCTGCATTTCGGAATCGCCTTTCCGGAGGAGACTGATCATGCTGATCCTAGAGAGGGCTCCTTCCTTCGTTGCCTCACGATGGAACACG
>CAKKRK010000201.1 GCA_919902665.1 Nitrospiraceae bacterium | reverse complement strand
CGAAGAGGACATTTCTACTTTGTCCAAACCGGACATTATCATTTTGGGATTACAGGCCAGACCGTTGCAGCCTGCGATGGATTCACTTCACGAAAGGGTTGAAACGGCGTGTCAGGATTGCAGTGTGTGATCGGATTCGCCGGATTGCCGAGGACGATGCGGTTGTTGGGGTTGAAGGGATTGTTGGCAGTCATGGCGTTCCAACTCCTGGTGAGGAATGATTTATAACATTTTTTGCCGGACCAGCCGGCATCATCGGTTGTAGGTCCCCTTCAATTGAGTAGCCCAAAAACTTCTTCCAAATTCCACACACAAGCGGATTGGTCAGCTTCCATGGCTGGCGTTACTCGCAAGGGCTAATGAACCTTCGCAAATTTATAGTGCATAACGTCGATCGTCACGGCATGCGCTTGATTCTCCAGCTTCTTGCTGAAGGCATCAGTTCACCGAGTCATGCGCCGTAGGCTCAGGGGAGATTTAAGGATGGAACGAGCTAACTTATGGAAAAATTGGTGCCCCCGATACGAATTGAACGTACGACCCACGGTTTAGGAAACCGTTGCTCTATCCAACTGAGCTACGGGGGCATAACAGAACTGTAGCGTACTGACGGAAAGATTGGAAGGGGTGTGACAACCTTTTGGGGAGGCGATTCCCTAGGAGGCTTCTTTCAGCCGTGTGGCAATAACCCCGACCAGCCATTGTCTGTGCGAACCTAAGAGCCTATGAGATCCTGTCAAATATGTGTGTCCATAGAATCAGACGGCGGTCCTCTCGGACTGATTGGTTTTGTCGTGGGTTACACTTCCTGATCGCCTCATTCTCCCACCCTCATAGTAAGGTGGCATCTGAGATGCCGTGCTTGCGATAGCGCTCTTAGCCCACCCATGCCTGCCTGGGTATCCTGAATAACTTGTTCCTCCCTGTGCCGTTTCTTTGTCAGGACCCCTTTTCTATGGGGCCAATCTCAACACAGGTGAACTTCCAAGCCAATGCTCTTGCAGAATACTGAAAAATTTCTCCAGTGGTGTTCCCTGCCTCACCCCTTCGCTCGCTACGGGCATTTTTGAGCATTCTGAAATGTCGCAGGCCACAGTTTGTTCTGTCACCGTGCAACGGTGCGCGAAGCAGAATCCGAGTTTTTCAGCAGTCTGCTAGGTTGCAGGGGGAAGGTCACACAGCCCTTCCCTGTGGTGTTTGTAAATAAATATTTCTCAAGCTATTGATTACATGGATATCTTTATTCTTTTTTCAAGGGAATGTTCATGCTAGTATCCGTGTGCTGCTTTCTTTCCGCTATGGAGTCTCTCCCGGCGCTAAGGAACTAGGGGAGGTGATGTGGCCATCACCTCCCTTTTTTTTTGCTGCGCTGCGTCTTCCTTATCGTGATCTCAGCCTGCCGATCGTTTCATCCTCTGTTGCCGTATCCTTCATCTCATGAGGTGTACTGCGTCGGCGTAACTGTGACCTTCCCCTGATTTCACAGACACCTCCATAAGTGGGAGAATGGTGAAATT
>CAKKRK010000200.1 GCA_919902665.1 Nitrospiraceae bacterium | reverse complement strand
CCAGGCACCACTTATGAACTGGTAAAAACTGTCCAACCAACCGGAGCCACCTCTCGCTTCAACAGAAACGATGGCTGTTGATCATCGATTAACAGCGACCGCTCAGATCAAATTTCCATCCAGCCACTCCAATCTGATACGCTCCCAGCCCTCTCACGATTGCTTCCCTTGTTTCTCTGAAGCATTTGCCGCACTCAGCCCGGCTTCTTTATTATCCTTCTCCTCTGCCGACGGCGGTGATTTAGGTGTTTGGCTTTCTTGATGCTCACCAATGAGTGCCCCAGTGACGAGCATCTGGATGCCCATCAAGAGAAAGAATAAGGCTCCCTTATACTGCCCGCTAGGCTCGGCAAGTGAAAACTTGTGCGCGGCAAGTAGAAGAGAGAGCGCTGAGCAGAGGAACAAGAAGGTTCGCATGCGGAATACCTCATGCCTAAGTCGTAGGGATGAGGGTATGCTTGCTGGAGAGATAAGGTCAACCAGAAATCACAGGGAAGGGCAATGACTGACTAGAGCTAGGGAACCGACGGACCAACGCCGGCGTTAGGATCAGCAGCCGGCACGGGTACTGCCGATGGCGTAGAGCCTCTGAACGGCAGATCCAGCAAGGCATAGGGGTTGACGCGTGCGCCGTTAAGTTTCACACCCCAATGGAGATGCGGTCCCGTGGCCCGACCGGTCGCCCCGACTTTTCCGACGACCTGCCCGGCCTTCACCTGATCGCCGTCCTTGACCAGCACCTCGGATAGATGAAAATACATCGAGTAGAAGCCGAGTCCGTGATCGACAAAGATGCCTTTCCCAGAGAAGAAATGCTCGACGGTGAGCCGCACAATGCCATCATTCGTCGCCAGCACATCCGTTCCGAGCGGCGCACTGATGTCTTCCCCGTTATGCGGATTGCGTGGCTGCCCATTCATGATTCTGACACTGCCGAAGATCCCAGTTCGTCTGCCGTTCACCGGTTCCACAAAACTCGGTTGCCACAACTTGGCCTGAGAGTCTGTGGCCAGGGCGGTCTTGACCTGCTCTTGTTCAGCTTTCCAACGTGCGACTGCCTTGTCGTCTAAATCGACTTTGTCTTTCGGCAGCGTGAGATGCTCAACATGGAATTTTTCTTTCTGGACCAGCACCTGATAGCGAAACGTCTGACGTGACTCTCCAGATTGTGCCTCGACGGTTAGTTCGTGGCTTCCCGGCTCGTCCTGCAGGTCGATGCCGAGCAACCCCACAAATCCCTTCGGCTCTTCCAGTCGTGGATCAGGGAAGAACCGAATGGAGCGACCTAGAAACTTCCCCTGTAGTTGGGCAACCGCATCATCGGTCGGCACTTTGACCACGATAATTTGCCCTTGCTTCCCACTATAGTGGCCATCCGCGCCTTGTGCAGTCGGTACGAAACCAGGCATGAGATCGACGAAGAGAGAACTGGCAAACAGCACGAGAACCGCGAGCACGGAAGGTCCCACCACGGCATGTCGTCGGTGATGCAAATCCAGCATCGGCTTCATCGGTAAAACCGTCCTCCCGACACTTGAGAAATCAGTTCCTCGACCCGTCGATTCACCGCACTGAAGGGGTCCATGCAAAGGATGGTTTCCTCCCAATACCCGTTCAGCTTCAGATACGTCCAATCGACGGTATAGGATCGATTCTTGGCTCGCGCGAACCGGATAAAGTCCCCTCGGACCTTGGCCCTGGTCGTCTGCGGTGGGGTGGACATGGCCCGCTGGACCGCCTCCTCTTCGACGACCCGTTCGATGAGCCCTCGAGACTCCATCAGGTAATACAACCCTCTTGTTCGCTTCACGTCATGGAACTGTAAATCCAGGAGGAGCACCCTCGGGTCGTCCCACCCGCAATTCTTCTTGTCTACGTAAGACTGGATCAGATGTTTCTTCGTGACCCAATCGACCTGATGGATGAGCTGCATCGGATCTTCTTCCAGCTGCTGGAGCATCCGTTCCCACTTATCATACACATCGTCGAGGATGGGTTCATGCGCCTGTTGATTCAGGTACTCTCTCGCCCGCTTGAGATAGACTTGCTGAATCTCGATAGCGGTCATCTGCCGACCATCATCGAGCTTGACCTTTTTCTTCAGGGTCGGATCTCGCGAGACCTCTCGGATCGCCTTGACAGGATCTTCGAGTTCTAACCCATGAACCGTGTATCCCTCTTCGATCATCGACAAGACAAGCGCAGCGGTCCCCACTTTGAGGTACGTCGCGTACTCCGACATGTTGGAATCGCCGACGATGATATGGAGGCGCCGATAGCGTTCGGCATCTGAATGGGGCTCGTCGCGGGTGTTGATGATGCTCCGAGAAGAGGTCGTCGACGAGGATGTCTTCTCATGAATATGTTGCGCACGCTGAGAGATGAAATACTGCGGCTTGCCAGATACTTTTAATACTTTGCCCGCCCCGCTGAACACCTGCCGAGTCACGAAAAACGGGATCAATTGTTCGGTGACTTTCCAAAAGTCGACATCGCGCCGCATGAGGAAATTCTCGTGGCATCCGTAGGTATTCCCAAGAGAATCCGTATTATTCTTGAAAATATAGATTTCCCCGGACAGCCCTTCCTCTCGAAGCCGTTCTTCGGCGGCCGGTAAACAGGCCTCCAACAATCGCTCCCCCGCTTTATCGTGGATCACGAGGTCCAGGATGTTGTCGCACTCTGGAGTCGAATATTCGGGATGGCAGCCGGTGTCTTGATAGAATCGCGCCCCGTTAACCAAGAATGCGTTCGACGGCCAGCTGTTGGGAATCAGTCCTTCAAAAATGTACCCCAGGACTTTTTCCATGGGAAGATAGATACGACCGTTGGGGGAAAAAATGAGGCCGTATTCGTTCTCGAGGCCGTATATCCGTTGCTTCATGGATCCACCAGACATCATGCATGGCCTTTAGATAGAATATACGCCGTTTTGCGGATCTGCAACAAAGGAAGCCTCTACGAAAGGCAGAGGTCAGGGAGAGAGGATGAGTCGAACATCGGCAATCGATACCCGGCGAAACTTTCGGCCGGCACGGGTTCGGTCCAAAACCGCGATTTCCAATCCTTCTGGCGACAGCTTTTGATTGGCCGTCTGCTCCAGCGCTGTGACACACAGCTTCAACGCGACATCCAAGGGCGGCGCCTGACTGAGACTGTTTTCCTTCAACAGGGTCTGCACCGCCTCAGACTTGCCGCCGATCACCGCAAAGTTCTTCTCATCAATGATACTGCCGTCAAACGAAATACGATAGATTTCGTTCGCATGATTGTTAGCACCGGCCTGCACCACAAGGATCTCTACCTCAAGCGGCTTCATTTCCTGACTGAATACGGTCCCCAGGCTTTGAGAATACCCATTCGCCAGAGAGCGGCCTGTGACGTCTTCTCGGCTGTACATGAACCCTTTGAGGTCGGCGTGGCGGATTCCAGCCTTTCGAAGGTTCTCAAACTCGCTATACTTGCCGGCTCCGGCAAACGCAATGTTGTCGTAGATCTCCGACACCTTATGCAGCGAGGCGCTTGGATTATCCGCCGTCAACAGAATACCGTCGACATACTCCATCGCGATGATCGAGCGGCCTTTGGCAATCCCCTTCTTGGCATACTCCGCCTTATCCTGCATCATCTGCTCAGGGGACACGTAGTAGGGCATCGGCATGATTACGTCTCCCGTGAACGGCGTGCGGCCATCACATCGTTGCACACGGCACGCAGGGTGTCGTCGGATACATCGGCGATGCCTTGAGCCGTCACGACCTTCGCCGTGGGATAAATGCCCCGCACAAGATCAGGTCCGCCGGTCCCGACGTCGTCATCCGCGGCATTGTAGAGCGACAACAAGGCTAATTTGATCGCGTCCCCCTCGGAGAGTTGCCGTTTAAAATGTTCGCGCATCGTGTTGCGGGCATCTTTCCCACCTGAACCGATCGCATGGTAATCGGACTCTTCGTACCTCCCGCCGGTGATGTCGTACTTGAAGATGCGGCCCTCGCCACGCTTCACGTCATACCCGACATACAACGGCATAACGACCAGTCCCTGAAACACCATCGGAAGATTCGCCTTGACCATCTGGCCCAGCTTATTGGCCTTTCCTTCACAGGAGAGCGGCACGCCTTCCAGTTTTTCGTAATGCTCCAACTCGGTCTGAAATAGCTTGGCCATCTCGATGCAAGGCCCGGCCGCCCCCGCGATCGCCATGGCCGACCAGTCGTCGATCTTGAAGACTTTTTCGATTCGGCGATCCGCGATCTGAAACCCTTCCGTGGCTCGGCGGTCTCCGGCAATCACTACCCCCTGCTGATACTTGAGAGCCAGCACGGTCGTGGCAGAAGGCACAGCGACCGGCCCAACGGCGCGCGCCTGGTCTGGAACGGCCGCCATGCCGTGGCTTCGCAATGCCAACTCGGGATGATGTGTCGAGACGAAGTCAAAAAAACTGGAGCCGTCGTGGTCAGGAAGATAGGGTAGCTTCATCGTGATGTTCGAACCACCGTTCGTTAAACCTTGAGTTTCTCGATCAGAGCATCGACTGAATCGGTTGCATCAAGCAACTCCTTCGTCAAGGCCTGCGTCCCTCGATGGGGGTCCATCAGCGGCACTTTTTTGATCGTCGTATTGCCAACGTCGAACAGCACTGATGTCCAACTAGCCCCATAGAGCGCCTTCGCAAACTTACTGACACAGCGCCCACGAAAATAGGCCCTCGTTCCCGTTGGAGGGTTCAATTCAGCGTGCTGAATCTCATCTTCCTCAACAATCCGTTCGATGAGGCGACTGCGCTCCAGGGCATAAAATAATCCCTTCTCCGGACGGACGTCATGGTATTGGAGATCCATCAGCTTCATTCGTGGATCATCCCACCCGCAGCCTTTACGCTCCATGTAGGACTCGATCATATGCCGCTTGGCGACCCAGTCCAACGCGTTCACCAACAGCCGCGGGTCCTGATCGAGCTGGTCCAGGACCTCCTCCCAACGACGCAATACATCATGAGTGGTAGGACTGTGAGCCTGCGAGCCATAAAAAGTCTTGGCGGCGCTCAGGTACGCCCGCTGGACGGCAAGAGCCGTGGTAGGCCTTCCACCTGCCAGTTTCAGGGTTTCCTTCACATCCAGGTCGCGCGACACCTGCTTAAACACACGGACCGGTTCATCCAGTTCAAGCTGAGGCAGATCGGCTCCTGATTCCAGCAAGTCCAAGACGATGTCCAACGTTCCCACCTTTAAATAGGTAGAGAGTTCCGCCATATTGGCATCGCCCGTGATGACATGGAGCCTCCGAAACCTCGCCGCATCGGCATGCGGTTCGTCCCGTGTGTTGATGATCGGCCGTTTGACCATCGTATTGAGGTCCATGAGACATTCGAAAAAGTCGGCACGCTGCGAGATTTGATATTCCGCCGGGCTGGTTTGATTTTCAGCTCCAACTTTCCCTGCTCCGGCAAAGATTGGTCGTGTGACGAAAAACGGCGTCAACACCCGAGCAATCCGGTCGAACGACACGGCTCGCGAGACTAAATAATTTTCATGGTACCCGTAGCTGTTGCCCTTGCCGTCAGAATTGTTCTTGTATAGGACATACTGCTCGCTCCCTCTCACCCGAGCCAGTTCCTGAAGACATTTGGCGAGAATGCGCTCCCCAACTCGTTCGAACGCCACCACCTCCCGGGCGTCCGAGCACTCTGGTGTCGAGTATTCCGGATGAGCGCCATCGACATATAACCGTCCGCCGTTCGCCAGCACCTTGTTCAGCTGGCGGTTATAGTCAGGATTGGGACGCTCTCGCTCACCATCGACTTCAAATCCACGGGCATCCACGAGTGGATTTTCGTGCTCGTAATCCCAGAGCGCCCTTGGAGCCGGCAATCCTGGATACTGTCCGATAACGGCGAAAGAGCCTGACACAGGGTCCATCGCAGATGGATCTTTTGACGCAATGCCGAACTCGGTTTCAGTGCCAAGCACGCGCAAGCGATTCGTAGAGGTATGGTCTGGCATAGGTTCGCTAGAGATAGTGGCCGGTATTGACGGTTTCAATCTGCCGATGTTCGGCAGGTCCACCGCTGATGGTCCGGAGATGAATGATTTTCTCGCCCTTCTTTCCGGCGACTTTTGCCCAATCGTCCGGATTGGTCGTGTTGGGGAGATCTTCGTGTTCCTTGAACTCCTCACGGATGGCACGGATCAAGTCGTCCGAGCGCAGGCCGGCTCCCTCTTGCGCGATCACGCGCTTCACGGCAAATTTTTTCGCACGCGAGACAATGCCTTCGATCAAGGCTCCACTGGCGAAGTCCTTAAAGTACAGCACTTCCTTTTCGCCATTGGCGTAGGTCACTTCGATGAACTTGTTTTCTTCACTGGCGGCGTACATCGTCTCGACTGTCAACGCCGTCAAGCGATCCACGAGCGCCTGTCGATCGCCTCCATGCTGTTCCAGGTCTTCGGCGGCAAACGGAAGATCCGTTGAGATGTACTTCGAGAAAATGTCCTTGGCAGCCGTGGCATCTGGTCGTCCCACTTTGACTTTGACATCCAATCGCCCGGCGCGAAGCACTGCCGGATCGATCAAATCCTGGCGATTGCTTGCCCCAATGACGATGACGTTGCGCAATCGCTCAACCCCGTCAATCTCAGAGAGAAACTGCGGCACAATGGTCGATTCGATATCCGAGGACACACCCGTCCCACGAGTCCTGAAGAGCGCATCCATTTCATCAAAAAAGACAATCACCGGATGGCCATCATCGGCCCGCTCCTTCGCCTTTTTGAAGACCTCACGCACCTGGCGTTCTGATTCACCCACATATTTATTCAGGAGCTCCGGGCCTTTGACGTGCAGAAAATAACTGCGAATCTCTTTACCGGCTCGATGGCCCAATTTCTTCGCGATCGAGTTGGCCACGGCTTTCGCAATAAGCGTTTTCCCACAACCGGGTGGGCCATAGAGCAACACCCCCTTCGGTGCGCTGAGCTTATATTCAGAGAATACGTGCGGATGCAGGAACGGAAGTTCGACCGCATCACGGACCTGTTCCAATTCCTTCTGCAGGCCGCCGATATGCTCATAGTCGACATCCGGAACCTCTTCTAATACCAGCTCTTCCGCTTCGGACTTTGGCAACTTCTCAATGACATACCCGGAACGGGGATCATAGAGGAGGTGATCACCTACACTCAGCCGCTCAGCGAGCAATGGATCGCCGAGCTCAGCCACCTTCTCCTCGTCGAAATGGAGGGTGACCAAGGCTCGTCCTCCCTCCAGCACGTCTTTGAGTCGAACAACCTCCCCCTGACTGTCGAACCCCTTCACCTCAATCACGTTGAGCGCTTCATTGAGCACAACTTCTCGGCCCTTCCGCAATTCAGTGCGCTTAATCGAGGGGTGCAGGCTAACCTTCATTTTTCGTCCCGACACATACACATTGCCCGTTCCATCCTCGTTCAGGCTGGAAAAGATGGCGTAGGCTGACGGTGGCGCGGTCAGCTTCTCGACCTCGGCCCGCAGGGCCTCGATCTGAGCCTTCGCCTCCTGCAGCGTCGCCACAAGTTTTTCGTTGTGCTTGGTCGCCTGATCGAGTTGGTGGCGGGACTGATACAACCGACGGATTTCTTCTTCCATCGACTGAATCTGAACGCGAAGCTTGTCAACTTCACGACTGTGTTCGTCGTTCTTGTGAATCATCTCCCCATTCCCCTCGGACAACCGCTTCGTAATCTTCTTGACGGAATCTCGGAGGGACCGGAGCCGACCGCGCTGATCTTTGCTAGACGCCATTTCGGCACAACAAGAATCGGACGCAACGTCGAATGAGTTCGTGGATCACGCGTGTGATCGGATTCTAACACCCGACCTAGAGGTGGTCAACTGCAACAGGGAATTCTACGCAAGGCAGATCAACGTGACCTGCTCACGTCTCATGCCTGCAGGGCGGTGCTGAACTCGCGCACGGCACCACTGATATCGGCACGAGTGAGCAGCGCGCCGATCACGGCGACTCCATGGGCCCCGGCTCGACGCACGTCGCGCACCCGTTCACATGTGATGCCTCCGATGGCAAAGATGGGAACCATCGAGTTGCGACAGACATCGGCAAGAACATCGAGTCCGAGCGGAGCACCGAATGAACGCTTTGACGGAGTATCGAAAATCGGACCGAAGATGATGTAGTCGGCTCCGTCATGATTCGCCCGTTGAACATCTTCAACAGAATGCGTGGAAATTCCGATCAATCGATTAGGCCCAATGAGCCGCCGGACCACGGAGACTGGAAGGCTGTTGGCACGAAGATGCACACCGTCTAAGTTCAGCGCCAGTACGAGATCGACACGATCGTTAAGGATCAACGGAACGGCTCGCGGCGCGGTCAGCAAGTGAATCTCCTGTGCCAGCGAGAGTAACTCACCAGTAGGCAAATCCCGTTCTCGAAGTTGAAGAGCCGGCACACCAGCCATGATCGCTTGACTGAGTACTGTGGAGAGGGAACGTCCTCGGACCAGGTGTCGATCAGTAACAAGAAGCAGACGAAAGTGTACTGGAGGCATCACTGAAGAACTAAGATCAAAGTGCTGAGTGCTACGTTCATTGAGAGCGGCTCGCAAAAACCGTTTTGACCGTTCTGCTCCTGCTGCCCAAACTCAGCACTCAGTCCTCAGTACTGTTTTAAAGCATTCCTTCGATTGGGCTGCTGGCCGTCGCATAGAGTTTCCTGGGAATGCGACCTGCTTTATAGGCCAGGCGACCAGCATACACGGCGTACTTCATCGCTTCTGCCATGGCGATCGGATCCTTCGCGCCAGCAATGGCCGTATTCATGAGTACCGCATCCGCCCCTAATTCCATTGCAAACGCTGCATCGGATGCCGTCCCGACCCCGGCATCGACGATGATCGGTACCTTGATCATTTCCATGATGATTTTTAAGTTATAGGGGTTGCGGATACCCAATCCAGACCCGATCGGCGCCGCCAACGGCATGACGGCTGGACATCCAACATCGACGAGCTTCTGAGCGACGATGGGATCATCATTCGTATAGGGCAAGACAATAAATCCTTCTTTGACGAGAATCTTCGCGGCTTCAATCAATCCCGCCGTATCTGGAAACAAGGTCCGCTCGTCGCCGAGCACCTCTAACTTCACCACATCAGAAACACCGGCCGCGCGCGCCAGACGGGAATATCGAACCGCATCCTCCACCGTGTAGCAGCCGGCGGTATTCGGCAAAATCGTGTATTTCTTGGGGTCAATATAATCGAGCAGGTTCTCTTTCGAGCGATCGGTGATATTGACCCGACGCACCGCAACCGTCACCACATCAGCGCCGGACATCTCAATCGCTTTTTTCGTCTCGGCAAAGTCTTTGTATTTGCCCGTCCCAACCCACAAGCGCGACTTGAACTCACGCCCCGCAATAACCAGCCGATCGTCCGCCATAGTGTCCCCTTAGAATGATCCCCCACCGATAAAACTCATGATCTCAACCCGATCTCCGTCTTTCAGTAGCCGCTGATCGAACATCGCACGATCTAAAATTTCAAGATTCAACTCGACCGCCACCCGCTCGGTCCTAATCTCCAGGTCCCGCAAGAGATCAGCCACTGTCGCATCACAGCGGCAGGTCTGCGCCTGCCCATTGACATGAATTTGGATTGCATCCTGCACGTCTATCATCCTATGAGAGTAGAATTCACCTTGTCAACAAAGTGCCCCTTGCCTGAAGGACCAAGGAAACCGCACAATAGAACTCCACGGTCCTACACATGAAAGAGAACAACCAGCAACTCGCCACTATCTTCCGATCGATGGCCGATCTCCTTTCGGCCCAACGCGCCAATCCCTATCGGGTGCGGGCCTATCGTCGGGCTGCGGATGCTCTGCTGGCCATCGATGAAGATGTGACGGCCCTGGTTGAGCGCCAGGGGCTTGAAGAGATTGACGGGATCGGGGCTGACCTGGCAAAAAAAATAGAAGAGTTTCTTGAGACCGGCACCATCCGTGCCTACGAAGAGCTGAAAACGCCGCTCCCAGTGGAGGTGAAGAGCTGGGCGAGCCTGCCAGGACTTTCCGAGTCGCTCGTGACCTATTTATACTTCCGCCTCGGCATACGGACGCTCGACGACCTCGACCAGATCACCCGCTCGCACCTGCTTCGGACCCTGCCGAGTTTTTCAGGGTCCGAAGAGCGCTTACTCCAGGCCGTTCAGGAACGAATTCATGCGCGAGAATCTTAGGACGTCTTGAGGTCCTTGAAGATCTTCCAACTCTTCAACAATTCCACAGCCTTCTGAAGCTGTGCGTCCTGTTCAACCGAAGGTTCTCCCCCGACTTCAGGCAATGCCGGTGGAGGCGTCCCATTCTTCGGTCCCCCCTCGTCCGGAGACTTGCCATTCTGAGGTGAGATTTCCTTTCCTGTTGGTGGCTTGACCACCTTTGGTTCCGCCTCCTTTTCAGTAGGTTTCCCCTCAGACGCTTTAGCCACCACCGGCACTGAAAGCTTCACGACGATGTCCGGCGTAATGCCGGTCGACTGAATGGACCGGCCCTTTGGCGTATAGTACTTTGCGGTCGTGAGACGAAGCCCAGAACCGTCACCTAGCGCGAGGATCGTCTGCACTGATCCTTTTCCGAATGAGGTGGTCCCAACAACAAGGCCTCGTCCATAATCTTGCAGCGCTCCGGCGACAATTTCCGATGCACTCGCGGACCCTTCATTGACCAGGACAATGACCGGTAGATCCTCCAACTGATCCTTGGCTTTGGCGAACCATTCGTCTTTTTTCCCTTCTCGGCTCTTGGTATACACCACCAACTTTCCGCTAGGAAGAAATTGTTCGGATACATCGACAGCCGCGGTCAGCAACCCGCCGGGATTGTTTCGCAGGTCAAGAATAGTTCCTTGGACCTTCTGTTCCTTGAACTGTTTGATTGCCTTGGCGAGATCTCGCCCAGTGGCTTCCTGAAACTGAGTGAGCCGAACATAGCCGATGTTATCGATGACCTTCGACTTCACGCTTTCAATTTTAATGGTGTCTCGGACGAGGGTGAAGACTAATGGGTCCGGTGTGCCATCTCGTTGAATCGTGAGATTGACCTTGCTACCTTTCGGTCCTCGCATCTTCTGGACCGCATCCATCAAAGTCAGGTCCTTTGTCGTGTCGTCATTGACCTTCGTGATAAAGTCGCCGGCCTTAATCCCGGCTCGATGGGCTGGCGTGCCTTCGATCGGTGCGATGACGGCCAACCGGTTGTCCTTCACACCGATTTGAATGCCGACTCCTCCAAATTCTCCCCTGGTTTCAACCTGCATCTCCTTATACATCTCCGGAGTCATGTAGGCTGAGTGTGGATCGAGCGTCGACAGCATGCCACGGATGGCCCCTTGAATGAGGTCCTTCGGTTTCGTCTCATCCACATAATGTTTCTGAACTTGGTTCAGGACTTCGGAGAAGGTTTTGAGCTCCTCATAGGTTTCACCTGCATGACCGGTCCGCTCCCACCCTTTTCCGATGATGAGGCCACCGAACAGCGCAAGGGCAATCATCGGCACGACCACCCAAGACTTCTTCCGAGGCTGCTGTTCCATAATCTTCACATCCCTTCTTTCCTGAGTTGTCGGACCCTCCGATCAGAATACACCAATGAAGGCCACGCTTATCGTTTGGCTAACCAGTGGAGGGGATCCACTGGCTCGGCTCCTTCCCGCAACTCGAAGTATAAAGTATTTTCTCCAATCATGCCCGTATCCCCAGTCTCCCCGATCGGTTGACCTTCAGCCACCTGCTCACCCGATTTAGATAGAATCTTGGAGGCATGCGCGTATAAGGAAAAGAACCCGTTGGCATGATCTAGAATTATAACGAGTCCGTAGCCTTTCAACCAGTCCGCATAGACCACACTCCCCGTCATGACGGCATGGATTAAGCTTCCCTCTGCCGTTCGAATTTCAATGCCCTTACGCTGCACGTAGGTATTGAACGTCGGATGTTTCTGGCGCCCGAAGAACGACACGACTTTTCCATCGGCCGGCCACGGGAGTGTACCTCGGACTCCATGCGCCGATGGTAAAGACAAGGGAGGGGCCACGGCCATGGTACGTCGGCGCGTTTCTAGCTCATGCAACAAGCCATCCACCCGAGACGCGGAACGTTCCAGTTCGTCGACCGTGCGATTATAGGAGTCCTTTTCGTGCGTGATCTTCACTAAATAGACTTTCTTCTCTCTCTGAAGCACTCGGATATCGGCCAGCTTTTTCTCGATGGTTTGCTTGAAGGCAACCAGTCCGACTCTAGCCTCGGCGCGCTGACGCTCAACCTGCTCCATCCGCTCCATATCGGCGCGGAACGTCTCCAATAATTCGTAATCCTTGTGTGACACAACCGAGAGGTATTGTCCACGACGCTGGAAATCGCTGTACGAGTCCGCTGTTAAGAGGGCCTTCACACGCCCAAACCGCCCTTCCATATACTGCACGCGGAGTCGGGCAAGAATGGCCTCACGTCGGGCATCAATACTGGCTCGCATCGCCCCCAGCCGATCCGTAATCTCGTCGATCTCCCGATCCTTCTGTCGCAGTTTCTTGCTGATCTCATGATGATCTTGTCGATGATGCACCAGTCGCTCATCCAGGGATTGGAGCCCTTGCAACACCGATTCTCGTTTTTTCTCTGCAGCCTCGGCGCGTTTCCGTTTTTCCTCAATCTTGCCCTTCAGCTTCTCAAGCGTCTTTCTCTCACGCTCGATTTTCTCAGAGATCGGATCATTTGCCGCGCCCGCCACAGATGCCATCCCTCCTCCCACCGCAAGACACCAGAGGAGAATGGCACAGGAGACTCTCATGCCCGCCCGTCTCCAACACGTAGAAGCGACACCACGCTCCCGGCAAAGCCAAGCCCCATTCCCGCCATCACGAGCGCCAGACACACCGAGAGGGGGAAAAAAGAGATCATGCCTTCGATCCCGCTAAAACGGCCTGTCAATTGAATCTGCTGCCGGAACAGTTCAACCGCGAACTTGAGAATCCCCAACGATAGCGCGCTACCACAGGCTCCGAGTACAGCTCCTTCGAGAAAATAGGGAATACGGATGAATGTACGTGTGGCTCCGATCAAGCGAAGAATTTCGATCTCCTCCTGCCTGGCCAACAGTGCAAGTCTGGTCGTATTTCCAATGATCGTCACGGCAGCCGCGGAAAGGAGGATCCCCACCCCAATCGCCGCCAGCTCGATGTATCCGATCAGTCCGGCCAACAGACTACTCCATTCTTGATTATAGTCGACCTTCGCGACACCTTCCATTGTTTGCACTCGTTCCACCCACGCTTTCATGGCGTCCGGAGACCGAAAGCTCGGCGCAAGCGTCACAACGAACGAGGCCGGGAGCGGGTTCTCACCGAGCCCTTCGAGCAAATACGACTCACTGGGAAATTGAACTCGAAATTCTCCCAACGCCTGTTCTTTTGAAATAAAGAGCACCCCGTCAACCATACGATCGGTCTTGAGTGTTCGTTCGAGTTCTCGCACCTGCCCACTCGGCAGTCGATCCGCCAAATAGACCATAACCTTGACATCTTCCTGGAGCGACCCCGCTGCGTTCCGAAGATTCACATAGAGCAACAGAAAGATGCCGACACAGGCCAAGGCAAAAGCGGTGGTGAGAACCGCGACGATCGTCGTCGTCCGATTGGTCCGCATGTTCACCCACGCTTCGCGAATGAGATAAAACAGGCGTCTCATCCTCCGACCCCTTCTCCGACTCTGTGCTCTGCGAGCAACACCCCTTGCACCAAGGTGATCACCCGTCGATTCACATATTTCAGGACATGAGGATCGTGCGTCGCGACAACCACGGTCGTCCCTCGGGCATTGATCAATTTAAACAATTCAATAATTTCTCTGGTTCGTTCTGGATCAAGATTGCCTGTTGGTTCATCGGCCAGAAGCACCACCGGCCCATTGACGATCGACCGAGCGATACACACACGCTGTTGCTCTCCCGTTGAAAGACTGCTCGGTAACTGATCATTCTTGTGATCAACATCGACCGCACGCAATGCCTCCGTGACTTTACGGTGGATATCTTTCTCGGAGGCCCCTTGGACAATCAACGGAAGCGCCACATTGTCGAAGACGGATTTCTTTGGCAACAGACGAAAGTCTTGAAACACCGCCCCAACCTTCCGGCGAAGATAGGGAATCTCGGATGGTCTGAGCTTGGTCACATTCTTGCCGTGAACGAAAATCTGGCCCTCGTCCGGCTGCTCCTCCGCGATCAACATGCGCAATAGGGTCGACTTCCCGGCCCCACTCGCGCCCATGAGTAGGACAAACTCCCCCTTCTCGATCTCAACGGTGACATCGGACAACGCAGCTCTGCGAGCATGCCATTTTGACACATGGATGAGTTGAATGATGGCATCCAT
>CAKKRK010000199.1 GCA_919902665.1 Nitrospiraceae bacterium | reverse complement strand
AACCGGACAGATCCTGTGCTCCATACACCGGACAACTTAACTTGCTATCTACAGAGGGCAGCGGACTCTCCGAGGCGTAGAGGCTGGTGTAATGCGGACAGGGTGCGCGATGATCGGAAGCAAACCTTCCTTGCCACCGTTCGGCATGCATCGTATGATTGGGGCTCGATGGATCTCAGGACGGTAGATTCCAAACAGACGATGGGGGTTCTGCCTCAGCTGGTTCCGGACTCAGCGTGTGGTCGTTGTGATGTGTGCTGCCGCTTTCCAGAAGCCGATAGTTTTCTTCGCCCATATTTTACCCATCAAGAAATCACCGATGCTATGGCACTCGGGGTGTCTGATTCGTTCTTTCCCGATAAGTCCGGCTCGCAGGTCGAGCTTGTCAAGAATCCGATGGACGAAGGGTATCTCTGTCCTGCCTTTGATTTGCAGTCGGGCCTTTGTGGGATCTACGACGTTCGCCCATTGGATTGTCAGCTGTATCCGCTGGCGTTGATGTGGGATGCGTCGGGTCAGGAAATCCTGCTTGGGTGGGATTCCAAGTGCCCCTTTATGCGTGATGCGGTTCCCCGTGCGATTCACGAATATGCGGAGTCGGTCCTCGGTTGGCTGACGACTGAGGGAGGACTGGACAAAATTGCTGCCCATCCACACTTGGTTGGTCGCTTTCAGGACGATGTGATCTTACTCAAGGCGCTTCCGCACCTCACGGCTCGTCTTGTTCCTGCGCGAGTTGATGCTCGGCTTCGTCCGCTGACGCCGTCGGACGCGCCACAGTTCGCGAAGGCGCTCGAGCGTGCTCACGTGATTGGCCATGATACGCCGGCCGCGTTTGCCTTTCCCTACCATTATATCTGGACATCGCTACTTCCCTACTGGTGGATGGAGTTCGATCACACACTGTTTCTGTTTGCCAAGTCTCCGGACGGATGGTTCATGCCACTGCCACCGCTTGGGGCTGGCCCCCTGGATCAGGCGGTAGAGCAGGCGTTCGTGATGATGCGGTCGTGGAACGGCCCGTCGCCGGTGAGTCGAATCGAAAACGTGATGGAGTCACAAAGGCAACGACTGGAGTGCGGCGAGATTCAATTCCGTCAGAAAGATGGCGACTATCTCTACCCCGTCGGGGCGCTAGTGGCCTTGGCAGGAGACCATTATAAATCCCAACGGGCGCTCTGCAATCGTGCGACCCGCGAACAGACGATCACAGTCGAGCCGTATCGTGCTGACGATCAGGCCGACTGCGTGCGTCTCTATGCGCGATGGGCGGATCAAAAGCGGAATGGCCATCTCGATCAGATGGGAACGCTGCTTCTGGAGGATGCGGAAATGGCCCATAGGCTAGTCTTGCAAGAGCATGAACGGATCGGCTTGTCGGGTATGGTCGTGAAAGTCCACGAAGACCTCGTCGCCTACACCTTCGGCTATTGGGTGACGCCGCAAACTTGGTGCGTCCTATTGGAGGTCGCGGACCGATCTATCCCTGGTCTAGCTCAGTGGGTTTTCCGTGAAACCTGTCGAACCGCCATGGCACAAGGGGCGACCTCTATCAATGCCATGGATGATGCCGGTCTTCCGGGACTCCGTGCGGCCAAGTTGGCCTACCGTCCATCTGCGATTCTTGACACGTGGATGATCACAAGGATGACCACATGACCCAACCAGAAGAGCGAACCGCCTCAACGACTCGCCGATATGAGTGGTTGACGTTTGTGATGGTCTTGATCACGCTGTTTATCCTCGGCGTGGGGACGTTTCTGCTCGGCCATGTTGAACGTAGCATCGTGGCGGCCGTCTGGCTCCCGCTGCTGGGATTGCTGTTGTGGTCGACGATCCGATTGCGAGCGGAGTATCGGCAGGCGCAACAGGAAAGTGCCTGGGCACGGGCCGCCGAGGCGGCGTTGTTACAGAGTCAGGAACGCAATCGGGCGATCGTCGATACGGCGCTCGATGGAGTCATCACTATGGATGCCGCCGGAATTGTGACTGAATGGAATGCCCAAGCGACCGCGATTTTTGGATGGACCCGCGAAGAGGCGATGGGGAAATTGCTTTCAGACACGATTATCCCCGAACGTGATCGGGAAGCCCACGCGCAAGGGATTCGAGAGTATCTCAAGACTGGAGTCGGCCCGATACTGAATCGTCGGATCGAGATTGCTTCGCGACATAAGGAGGGCCATGAGTTTCCGGTCGAGCTCGCCGTCTCGCCGGCCCGTATCGGTGAAGCGTACATCTTCAGCGCGTTTGTGCGCGACATTACGGATCGTCGTCGGGCCGAACGACGGCTGGCCTCTCAATATGCGGTGACGCGTGTCCTGTCGGAGGCCGTGCGACTCGAAGAAGCGGTGCCGAAAATCATTCAAGCGGTCGGCGAGAGTCTCGAATGGGATCTCGGGGTATTCTGGAGACTGGATAAACAATCGGGCACGTTGCGGTGCCTTGATTACTGGCAAGTCGCATCGCTGGTCGCGGATGAGTTCATCGCACAGATACAGACCCAGACATTCAAGCCGGGTGTGGGATTACCGGGTCGAATTTGGGAAAGCGGGCAACCGGTGTGGATTACAGATGTGACGCTCGATTCTACCTTTGTTCGCGCGGAGTTGGCGGCCAAAACCGGGCTTCATGGGGCGTTCGGGTTTCCGATTCGTATCGGGGGTGAGGTCGAGGGCGTCATTGAGTTCTTCAGCCATCAAGTCCATGAGCCGGATAGCGAGCTGCTCAGTATGATCACCGATGTCGGCCTGAAAATAGGGCAATTCGGTGAACGCACGAGCGCGCAAGAGGCGTTGCGCCTGACGGAAGCGCAACTGCGTCAATCGCAGAAGATGGAGGCCGTGGGACGGCTCGCCGGCGGTGTCGCCCACGATTTTAACAATCTTTTGACGGTGATTCGTGGATACAGCGAGTTGATCCTGAGTCGCTTGGCGCAGGCGGATCCCGCACGACGTGAAATGGAAGAAGTCAAAAAAGCCGCCGATCGGGCCGCCGGCCTGACCAGTCAACTCCTGGCATTCAGCCGTCGGCAATTTGTGGCGACCAAGGTCGTGGATCTGAACGCGCTTGTCATGAACATGGACGGAATGCTGCGGCGGCTGTTAGGCGAGGACATTGTTGAACTCTGTGCCGACCTCGACCCACAGTTGGGATCGATCAAGGTCGATCCAGGGCAGATCGAGCAAGTGATCATGAATCTGGCGGTGAATGCTCGAGACGCCATGCCGACGGGTGGCCAACTGACGATCCAGACTCGAAATGTCACGATCGGGAAAGGACCTCGGCGTGAAACCATGATGCTCGACGAGGGAACCTATGTGCTCTTGTCGATCAGGGACACCGGCCAGGGAATGAGCGAAGAAACCCAATCGCACTTATTCGAGCCGTTTTTTACCACCAAGGAAAAAGGAAAGGGCACGGGTCTCGGGTTGTCTACCGTGTACGG
>CAKKRK010000198.1 GCA_919902665.1 Nitrospiraceae bacterium | reverse complement strand
AAGGACTTGCTCGACGTCGCGACGCTGTCACGACAGCAGGTCCTCGACTTATTGCGCTTGGCGACGTCTTTGAAGAAAAAGCAGCGTCAAGGCACTCCGCATCGGCTCCTGCCCGGAAAGACATTAGGATTGCTCTTTCAAAAGCCATCGACGAGGACGCGCGTGTCGTTCGAGGCGGGAATGAACCAGCTCGGCGGCCATGCGATGATCCTTCCCATGAGCGACATTCAGCTCTCGCGCGGGGAGACGGTCTCAGACACAGCACGCGTCTTGTCCCGTTACCTAGACGGAATCGTGATCCGCACCTATGACCATGCGATCGTTGAAGAGTGGGCGACAGAAGCCACGATGCCGGTGATTAACGGGCTGACCGACCATAGCCATCCCTGTCAGGCCTTGTCCGACTTGATGACGATTCAGGAGATCAAGGGCCGGCTCAAGGGACTCAGCCTGGCCTACATCGGCGATGGAAACAACGTGACCAACTCGCTCATCGAAGCAGGAACGAAGGTCGGCATGCGCGTCGTGATCGGATGCCCGTCCGGCTATCAGCCGGATCAGCGGGTGATCGATCGTGCGAGAATGGAAGGGCACACCACCGGCGCGTCCATCGAGGTGCTGGAGAATCCCCTCGTTGCCGTGAAAGAAGCCGATGTGGTGTATACCGACGTATGGATCAGTATGGGCCGCGAGCGGGAACAGGCACGACGATTACGGACGCTCGCCCCCTACCAGCTGAACAAGCGATTGCTGCAACGGGCGAAACCCGACGCCATCGTTATGCATTGCCTGCCGGCTCATCGCGGAGAAGAGATTACAGCAGATGTCCTGGACGGCCCACAGTCCGTCGTCATCGATCAAGCGGAAAATCGTCTGCACATGCAAAAGGCGATTTTGACCCAACTGCTCAACCAGAAGACACATACCAAGTAGGATCCACCATGAAACCAACATCGATTAAGAAGATTGTCCTGGCCTATTCAGGCGGACTGGATACATCCGTCATCCTCAAGTGGCTACAAGAAACCTATCAGGCCGAGATCATCGCGTTTTGCGCCGACCTTGGCCAGGGCGAAGACCTAAAGGCCGTCAAGATCAAGGCACAGGCGCTCGGCGTCAAGAAGGTCTATGTCGAGGATCTCCGTGAGACCTTCGTCAAGGATTATGTGTTCCCGATGTTGCGCGGAAATGCGATGTACGAAGGTTGTTACCTCTTGGGAACGTCGATCGCTCGCCCGCTGATCGCTCGTCGCCAAGCTGAAATCGCGCTCAAAGAGGGCGCCGAAGCGGTGTCGCACGGCTCCACAGGGAAGGGCAACGACCAGGTGCGCTTCGAGTTGACCTACATGGCCCTCGCACCGAATCTCAAGATTATTGCGCCTTGGCGGGAATGGACGATGCGCTCCCGGCGTGAGTTGATCGAATATGCCGATCGCCACGGCATTCCCGTGACCGCGACCAAAGCCAAACCCTACAGCACGGACCCAAATCTGTTTCATATTAGTTATGAAGGCGGCATTCTGGAGGACCCATGGAAATCACCACCGGATGAAATATTCCAGCTGACTGTTTCGCCGGAGAAGGCCCCGAACAAGCCATTGGAAGTTGAGATCGAGTATCAAGCCGGCAATCCTATCGGGGTCGATGGCAAGAAAATGAGCCCTGCGGCCTTGCTAGCTCATCTCAATAAATTGGGTGGCGCACACGGGATCGGCCGAGTCGATTTGGTGGAAAACCGCTACGTTGGGATGAAGTCGCGCGGCGTGTATGAAACGCCGGGAGGGACGATTCTGCACGTGGCTCATCGCGGACTTGAATCCCTGACAATGGACCGCGAAGTCCTCCACTTCCGCGACAGCTTGATCCCACGCTTTGCAGACCTGATCTACAACGGGTATTGGTTCAGCCCTGAGCGCGAAATGATACAGACGGCTATCGATGAGGCACAGAAGGACGTCAGCGGTATCGCACGGGTCAAACTCTATAAGGGAAGCTGCACCTTGGCGGGACGCAAATCGAAACAGTCACTCTATCGACTCGACATCGCCACCTTCGAGGAAGATGAGGTGTATAACCAGAAGGACGCAGAAGGCTTCATCCGGCTGAATGCCTTGCGGCTGAAGATTCGCGCACAGAGAAAGAAGGCCTCGTCCTGATGGCCAAGCGCAGGAACGCTCAGACGTCAGTCGGCGGTAGTGGAAAGGCCTGGGACGGCCGGTTTCGAGAGAAGACCGACCGATTGGTCGAAGCGTTTACCAGGTCGGTGACCGTCGATAGTCGGCTCTATGGCGAAGACATCGCCGGGAGCATCGCCCATTGCAAGACACTCGAGAAGGCCCGGGTCCTCACGCGGGCAGAAACACGCGCCATTGTCCACGGGTTGGAATCGGTCAAACGAGAGCTGGATCGTGGACAATTCGTCTTTTCGCCTCAGGACGAAGATATTCACATGGCGATCGAACGGCGATTGACCGAGATGATTGGTCCGTTGGGAGGCAAGTTACACACGGGGCGCAGCCGGAATGACCAAGTGGCGCTGGATATTCGACTATATCTGCGCGCACAACTGGATGCGCTACAGGGACGATTGACTGACTTTCAACGCGTGCTGGTGGCGCAGGCCGCTGCGAACCGCACCCTCATGATGCCCGGATATACCCACTTACAGCGTGCCCAACCGGTCCTGTTTGCACATCACTTGCTGGCCTACGTGGAGATGCTCGAACGAGACAAGGGCCGACTCCGCGATGCAAGAGGCCGGCTCAATGTCATGCCGCTAGGGTCCGGCGCCTTGGCGGGCACAAACTATCCGGTAAACCGGCGATACACAGCTGAACTGCTGGGCTTTCCTGCCGTCACCCTGAACAGCATGGATGCGGTTTCTGACCGTGATTTCATGATCGAAGTGGCCTCCGCCCTCTCGATTGTGATGATGCATTTGTCTCGGCTCAGCGAAGAATTGATTGTGTGGGCCTCACAGGAATTTCAGTTCGTCGATCTGCCGGACGCCTTCTGCACAGGAAGCAGCATGATGCCGCAGAAGAAGAACCCGGACATCCCTGAGTTGGTCCGAGGAAAGACCGGACGCGTATACGGCCACCTCGTCAATCTGCTGACCCTGCTCAAGGCTCTGCCGTTAAGTTACAATCGAGATTTGCAAGAAGACAAACCGGCGCTCTTCGACGCCCTTGATACCGTGGCGGCCTCGCTCCAAGTGATGACGGAATTGATGCGCCGACTGAAAGTCAACGGAGAGGCCCTCGCGCGAGCATTGCAAGGGGGCGGACTACTCGCGACGGAACTGGCCGACTACTTGGTCATGAAGGGCATACCTTTTCGCGAAGCCCACGGCATCACCGGACGAATCGTACGGGCGGCGCTTGATGGCGGACGTGACGTCACAGATTTTTCACTGAAAGAGTTACAAGCATTTTGTGAACGGATCGATAAGACGGTGTTTTCTTGGCTGACGATCGTAGCGGCAATCGATCATAAGGGACAAATCGGCGGGACCGCCCGAAGGCGAGTTGAGCAGCGGATCAAAGAACTTGAACGGTTACTGTCATGAGAGCATTCTTCGTGATCGCATCGGCAGGGCTTCTGATTTCTTGCGGGGTGGTGGGAACACCGGTCGCCCCGGAACTCATCGGAGTTGCGCCTACGATCGCCAAGCAGAAACGGCAACATGCCATCGAGGCAGAGCGGCAGGCAACGGAGTCGGCTGAACCGGACCCTACCCTGGGAGGCCATGAGATGGACCTGCCTCCATCGCAGCCAGTCGGAATACGATAAGCGGTATTGGGCCTGATTCCATTGGATTAACTCTAAGGATCAACGCGATGCATAGTTTTGAATACCACCACGGTGAATTGTATTGTGAACAGGTACCGGTCAGCCGCATAGCAAAGGAACTCGGCACTCCTTGCTATATCTATAGCCATGAGACACTCGTCCGGCATTTCCACGCCTATGACAGTG
>CAKKRK010000197.1 GCA_919902665.1 Nitrospiraceae bacterium | reverse complement strand
GAAGCGAGGAAGGCAGTCGCTTAACCAGGTGTCCACGGAATTGGGGGAAGGTCACACACCCTTCATTCTGTCAAGAACGCATCCTCCTCCACGACCCACTGGCCATATGGAGATGATTAGCAGGAAAGGATTACGAAGTATCTCTTGCCGGGCTGATTCTTCTACGAGTCCTGGACCCACTCACCTCTAATTTCGGCCCTGACAAATAATCGTGCGTTTCTGGTATCCTACCCGCGTTTCTTCACCACCTTGACTCACTACCTGTGACTATTTCAAAGGGGGAAAGCAGATGTTTCCCAAATCCATAAGTAACTTTCTCATCGTCCCATCCTTATTGCTGTTCTTGACGGGCTGTATCGCCAAGCAGTATGTCGTTCACCCACCACCGCCGACACTGTTACCGGCAACCCAGCCCCCCCTCTCTTCGGCCACCGAGTCCACCATCAGCGTTCCTGTTCAGATAAACCTCGCGCCGTTTCTAGCTACGGTCAACGATGAGAACGTCATTCCAAAAGTGTTCGATCAATCAGGCAACCCCATCAAGCACTCGAAAGGCATTGAACACAAGTATTATGTGGAGAGGGATGATTTTACGACCGAACGTTTCGACTCCTACCAATCCATGAGCCAGGATCAAGGTGCCATGCTCCGCGATTGGTGGAAGGGAATCGACCTTCCGGGGACTCGTCTCCCCCTCACCGCTGAGCTTCATCCTCACCTCGGTACGCAGACACCCACACCGACCGTCAAGGCACCTGCCGACTGTGGCGCCGGCCAGGAGCGGTTGCGAAAAACAACGCTGCATACTGGTATCGCCATTGGCATGACTCCGAACTACGGTCTGTCCGCGTCCGTCGCCGATGTGGCAGTGAATACCATTGATCCATGTACCTCTCGCATCATCACGACCGACCTTCCCCAGGACGCCAAGAATAGGTTGACGGACACGGTACGAGGCGGCCTCCAGCACGCGCTTGCGCGACTTGCTTCGAGTACGGTTCGCCCTCAAGTGGAAGAAGCATGGAACGGGTTGCGCGCTCCTATTCAATTGGAACCGAACGCGTGGCTCCACCTCAATGTCGAAAAGATTAAACGAAATGAGTTCTCGATAGAGAGACAGAGTCTTCATGACACGCTGCACATAATCGCCACGCCTGTGATCGTCTTCGGTTCCGAACCACCTGTTGCCGCTGCAGCACTTCCTCAACTCGATACACAACCGGCTTCCCCTGGATTCCATGTCGTCGCTGACATTCCGCTGGACTATCCCTCGCTGTCCCAATCACTTGCGGCGCGATTGAAGGGAAAACGTGTCGCCGTGAAAGGAGACTTCATCCAGATCACTGATGCCGCCATTTTGGGTCGTGGAGGCAACCAAGTGGTCTTGCGGATTGCTTTTGGGGGAGATGCGACCGGCCACCTGTATTTCGTGGGGAAACCTGAAATGAACACACTGACACAATCCGTCCAGATCGGTGGCCTCCGTTTGGACTACGATTCCGAACAGTTCCTGGCTAAGAGCGGCCCCGATTGGCTCGCCCACTCTTCCATGAGAGAACTCGTGATGGGTGAAGCCGTCCTCGGTGTGACTTCGGCGACCGACCGCGTGAGAGACCTGCTTCGAATGGCACTGAATCGATCAATCAATCAGACGCTCTCACTACATGGAACCGTCGCGTCGGTGCAAGGCATCGGCGTGTTCGCCGATGTGAACTCGCTGTACGTTCGAGTGATGAGTGACGGATCCCTCGATCTGAAGGTCGAGGGTAAGCCCTAATCCCCGTTAGCGCAGAAAGACCAGCAAGAAATAGAGCGCGCTGAGAACGATGGAGCTGCGCATGACAGGGAAGCCGAACTTGAAGCACTGCCAACAGGCAATCCAGCAGCCGGCCTTCCTGGCGATATTCACAAACACGACGTTGTAATCCACCCTGAACTCATGCCAGTAGAATACCTCTCCTTACGAGACCGCGCCGAACAAGGCTACAATCGTCTTAGTGGAGCCGCTCGGTCATGATGAGCGCGTAGCACACGCCGAAGATAAAAAGAGCCAGCGTCAGAGATGACCTTTCAGTTCTCCGAGCTAAGTTTAGTCGGATCATCGTACAATCCGCCACCTTATCCTGGGCCGGCAGCGACCATGCAATCAGAGTTCTCTTCAGCTATTTCATTCGACGCCATCGCAGAGAACATTTTCCCCTTCCTAATCACGACCGTAGCCATTAGGATAGTTCCATGTCTATTGATCTACCCATTCAGCAGGATGATCTTGATCGTCTCATTGCCGGCACTCACTGGGCCCCTCACGCGGTTCTAGGCCCGCATGCCACAACGATCGACGGCCACCCCGGCTTCGCGATCCGGACCTGGCTACCCCAGATCAAGGATGTAGAGGTCGTATCCGATTCTATCCTCTGGCGTATGACTCGCATTCGTGAGGAGGGACTGTATGAGGCGCTGCTTCCAGATACACCACTCGCGCCATCTTACACGCTTCGCCTCACACGCCACGACGGCACGGTCGCTGAGATCCACGATCCGTACGCATTCCCTCCCCTGTTAACGGACTTCGATCTGCACCTCTTTACCGAAGGAACGCTGTACAAGGCCTACAACAGTTTCGGCGCCCATATCCGCACCGTCCAAGGCGTCCCCGGAGTTCACTTTGTGCTGTGGGCCCCCAATGCCACACGTGTCAGTGTGATTGGGGGCTTTAATGGTTGGAACGGTCTCTGCCATCCCATGGCGAGTCGAGGATCGACCGGGCTCTGGGAACTCTTCCTGCCCGATCTACCGGAAGGCACCCTCTACAAGTATGAAATCCGGTCGCGAGAAGACAACGTTCTGTTGAGGAAAGCCGATCCCTATGCTGTCGCGAGCGAGGTCCGCCCGCGGACTGCCTCGGTCGTGCATGACTTGTCCAGCTACACCTGGCACGACGGCACATGGATGGCGACCCGATCCGAATGGGATCCGCTGACCGCTCCCCTCTCCATCTATGAAGTCCATCTCGGGTCGTGGATGCGAGTACCGGAGGAAAATAATCGCTGGCTGACCTATAAAGAACTCGCTGCGAAACTGATCCCCTACGCAAGGGATCTGGGTTACACACACCTGGAACTCATGCCGGTGACGGAACATCCGTTTGACGGATCATGGGGGTATCAAGCGACCGGTTACTTTGCGGCCACCAGCCGATACGGCAATCCTGATGATTTCATGGCGTTTGTCGATGCCGCGCATCAAGCCGGCCTCGGCGTAATCATGGACTGGGCGCCGGCGCACTTTCCTGACGATCCCCATGGATTGGCCCAGTTCGACGGCACACACCTCTATGACCATGCCGATCCACGCCTCGGCTATCACCCCGATTGGCACAGTCGGATTTTCAATTACGATCGAGTCGAGGTGCGCACCTTCCTTCTGAATAGCGCTC
>CAKKRK010000196.1 GCA_919902665.1 Nitrospiraceae bacterium | reverse complement strand
GGGGACGTGATTGCGGTGACCGGACTCAATGGGTTGGAAAGCCAGCGTATCTACAAGAATTTTCGACGGTGGCGTGAGAGCGGCTGGCAGCGCACGATGGATGAGGTGGGCCTCACGAAGGCAGAGCTGGCCGAGCTTGGGAAACAGCAGCAGCGACATCGACAACGATTCAACAGCGAGGCCGAGCGACTCATCCGAGTCGCTCAGTCGCATTACCGAAAAAGTGAGCCGGATCATTATCCTTGTCTCTCACGGTCTCAATGGGGAGACATGTTCACTCAGGGGTATGGCTGTGATTATCGAATTTGGCACCTGGCGCTTTGCCTCGATTGCATGCAAACGGCCTGGGGGCTGGGATCTAGCGGATCTTTGACCGGCGAAAAGCCGCGCCTGGAATTGCAGATGCGACCGTAGGGGAGCGCCTAGTGGGCGCGTAGATGCAGTTAGGAAGGTAAGGAGGTTCTTATGGGTCACGAAGAGGAATTGGATGCGTATCGATCCCAACTCCTTGAATCATTGAACAGCCGGCCCGCGATTCGTAGCTGGTCGGATCCTATACAGGTCTATATCAATGAGCGGCGTGTTGGGGAGCTTGAAGGCGCAGGGATCGGTGCAACACTGCAAGTCCAGTGCGTCGATCACATCGAGACGGTACAGCTTCGCGCCGAAGATGGAACGCTCTTAGGAGGGCTTACGGCCCCCGAGTGTGGATATCGAACGGACCGTGTCCAGATTTCCGCTGATACGGTCGAGCTCTCTGTACACAATATGGCACAAGGGGGAACGCTTAGTGCGCTGTTCACTCCTGCGCCAAGTTTTTGGAGCCGCGCCTGGAAGAGCATTGCCGATGTTACCGACAGAGTGGTCGCCCGCCGTCCGGAACCGGCACTGGCTTATGGAATGCGAATGGTCGCTTTCACGCAAGCGCTATTGGCAATTGCTGTCGTTGGGTTGGTCACTGACCGTATCACGACAGGAAGGACATCGGATCGCACGCCATCTCCGGTTGTTCAAACAGCAACTCTTTCGCCGGCACCGGTCGCTGACATGGCAAAATTTGAACAACAGCTGGATGAGCTGGCACGGATGCAAGCGAAGGTTGATGACGCGCTCGGGTCTCAACAGAAAGGCGTGGTGCAGCTGCAACAGGCCTTGGTCAAGCTGTCGTCGACGCAGGAGTCCTTCGAGTCCAATGTGCTGACTGTCAGGGAAGAGATCGAAAAGCGGCTGGAAATGGTCGGTCGCGAGACAGATCGCCAGACACGCCAGATGGCGAGCCGAGGGCGGGTCGAGCAGGAGCAGTTGGAAGCTGCTATCCAGAATCTTACAGCGGATAATCATCGGCTCTCCAAAGAAGTCGTCAGCTTGGAAGAATATAATCAGGGGCTGAAGACTAAGTTGCAGACGGCAGTCGCGAGTGCATCGAAAGGTGTCGATCCAAGCCCTGAGCGGCTCTTGAAAATGGCTGACAGCCTCCAGGCGACTCAGCAGCAGATGCCGTTTCTCTTCTGGGTGACCTTCAGCGATGGAACCAGCCAGGAAAGCATCGACAAATGGGTTTATGAAAAGCAGGGTCACAAGGGAGCCGTCAGCGAAGGCTGGCAGGAAGTACGGATCGTTCCACCGGCAGTCCCACCCGATCGATTCCTGGAGCAGATCAGAGGAGAGAAAATCGTCAAGGCAGCGCGGATCAGCCAGTAGGATGTTCCGCGAGAAACGCTTTTCTTGCGGCATCGTTCGGTGGGGATGGACCTGCCGAAATCGCCACGGGAGGGGACGTGTTCCCGGTGTCCCGTCCGTGAGGTGATATCGATGTTCGTTGCTGGTAAAACGCTTGGATCACGTCGAGTCAGCTGCGGGGTTTTCCTAGTGGGTGCAAACCATGAGGCTCACTATTCAGTCAAGCGTCCAGGACTGGACATATTCCGACTCGCTCCGAGAAGTTTTGTCCGTTGAGCCGGATGAGCGTGGTGAGTAGCATGTCGCTCATGAATGATGGACAAACCAGCAACACCAACGGCTCACGTGTCTGATCGAGACTCTGGTATGCAACCTTCAGCCGATCATTTGACGATTACAGTCCGAACTGGCCCTTATAAATTACGAAATCATAAACAAGCCGACGACTGATCACGCGCAGTCGCCTACGAGAGGAAGAAAGGAAGACTCATGAGAATCGCACAAGTGGCTCCATTGTGGGAAAGCGTTCCGCCCAAGCTGTATGGGGGTACGGAACGAATTGTTTCGTATATTACGGAAGAGTTGGTTGCCCAGGGACATGACGTCACGCTGTTTGCCAGCGGCGACTCAGAAACAACCGCGCGGCTTGAAGCCATCTGCCCTCAGGCCCTCCGGTTGAACACCGGCATCTTCAACCGAGACGCTCCGATGATGATGCTTCAGGAACGGGGCCTTGGCGCGGCGAAGGGCTTTGACATTATTCATTCACACCTGGATTTCATCGGATTCCCGTTGGCACGGAGGAACAGTATTCCAGTTGTGACGACCTTGCACGGTCGTCAGGATCTTCCCGAATTGGTACCCGTCTTTCGTGAGTTCCCAGAAATGCCTTTGGTGTCCATTTCAGATGCCCAGCGCAAACCGCTACCGTGGGCCAACTGGGCGGCGACTATCCACCATGGTCTTCCTCGAAATCTCTATACGTTTCATCCTCAGGCGCAAGGGTATCTGGCTTTTCTGGGGCGGATCTCCCCTGAAAAACGTCCGGACCACGCGATCGAAATCGCCAAACGCACTGGCCTTCCCTTGCGGATTGCGGCAAAGGTCGATCCGGCCGACCAGAACTACTTCGAAGCTGAGATTGAGCCGTTGCTCAACCATCCACTGATTGAGTTCATTGGAGAGATCTCCGATGCTGAGAAAGACGACTTTCTCGGCAATGCGATGGCGTTGGTGTGTCCTTACGATTGGCCGGAGCCTTTCGGGTTGGTGCTGATCGAAGCCTTGGCCTGTGGAACTCCGGTGTTAGCGTACCGACGCGGATCGATTCCTGAGATCATCAATCACGGCGTCACCGGCTTTATTTGCGAGACGGTCTCCGAAATGGTGGACGCAGTTGGGCAGGTCTCCTTTATTGATCGACAGCACTGTCGGGCGGCCTTTGACGAACGGTTTACGGCGGAGCGGATGGCACGCGACTATGTGGCGCTCTATGAACGTCTTCTCGAAGACGGGACCGCGCAAACCGCACACGCCTTCGCTGCCGAACCACACAAGATTCTTGGACGAGGCTGACATGTCTGACGTACGTACTCATTCACAAGGGACTGGTTCCACTCCGAGCCGTGCTCGAGGCTGGGAATTAGTTAAAACTAGAGACTTCGGTTTTTTGTTCGCTGGTCAGACGGTCTCTCAGATCGGCGACAGCCTCAATAAGGTCGCGTTGCTCTGGTTTGTGTATGACCTAACCGGCTCGGCGCTCAAGATGGCGGTGGTTGGGCTGCTCCAAACACTACCCCCTCTGCTGTTTGGGCCACTCATTGGTGTCTATCTGGATCGCGTTCGAAAGAAGCCGGTGATGATCGGGGTGGATCTTCTCCGAACCCTGATGGTGCTCCTGATCCCGGTGCTCTTTGCAATGGATGCCTTGTCGCTTGATCGGCTGTACATCCTTGTATTTGCCACAGCACTATTTTCCACGGTTTTCGGGCCGGCTTTGACCTCGGCGGTTCCTTTTATTGTGCCCAAAGAGCGGCTGATTGCCGCCAATGCCTTGCTGCAGACGACGACCAATGTAGGGCTCCTTGTGGGTCCTGCCGTCAGTGGCCTCGGGATCGCGCTCATCGGAGCGCAAAACG
>CAKKRK010000195.1 GCA_919902665.1 Nitrospiraceae bacterium | reverse complement strand
TGTTTTTGAGAAATGATTTTTCTGGCTCCAATTAGCGGTTAATAGAGGTGCCCTAAAGTTGTTATTTGAGGGGGTCGTTGAAAAAAACGTCACAGAACATTCTTCCTTCGAACAGTATTGCGAGCAGCTTTAATAAACGTGTTTGAGGGCTGTGAAGTTAGGGCCTCGAAATGCTCATGAGTCTTGAGGCACCCTTGGGCGTACGATTCGAGTCGAACTCGCAGTATGAGGCAGTACCCTCGCTTTAACGATCTTATTTCTGCGAATGCCACCGATAACCTTTGCTCTCCGTGAATTGGGCTTTCGGCGCGCCACCGGGTTTCCCAGTAACAGCACTTTGAAGTCCTAGACGCCGGACTAGACCGGGTCGGGCGCATTGTGGACGTACGTGCTTGACTCATAATAACCAGGATGTTTACTATCTGGTGTGATTGAGTCCTTTCGCGATGCCGACACTGAGCGGGTCTTTAAACGTAAATTCGCGAAAGGTTTTCCGCGAGAGATTCAGCAGCGGGCATTCATGAAGTTGAACGCGATTGATGCGGCTGTCAGGCTGGAGGATCTCCGACTCCCATCCTCGAATAGGCTTGAGGCATTGAGGGGTGATCGCAAAGGGGAGCATAGTATCCGTATCAACGACCAGTGGCGGATTTGTTTTCTTTGGCGAGATGGCCATGCTGAACGTGTGGAGATCGTTGATTACCACTGAGGAGGATGTATGGCGAAGTCTCGTATCACTCCAGTCCATCCTGGTGTCTATCTGAAAGAAATCCTCGATGAGTTGGGGGTATCTCAGTATCGGTTGGCGCAGGAACTTGGTGTCTCTGCAATGCAGGTCAGCCACGTCGTGCGTGGACAGCGTCCCCTGAATGCCGAGCTGGCATTACGCCTTGGCCGGTATCTTGATCAGAGTCCTCGCTATTGGCTTCATCTGCAAAGCCGATATGATATCGATGTTGCTGAGGATCGTATAGGGAGTCGAGTCATGCGGGAAGTTCGCCGTTCGAAGGCTGTCGCGTGATACGTTGACCTAACCTTGCCCGTGTAGCTGCATGCGATTTGAGAATCACTTCTGCGAATACCACCGATAGCCTTTGTTTTCAGTAAACTGCGCCTTCGGCGTGCCCCCGGGTTTTTCCAGCAACAGCACTTTGAAGTCCTGAAGACCGAACCACGCGGGATCGGCCAGGTCGTGATAGTGAAGGCCCTGCAGTTTGGGAAGCATGTCACCCAAGGTCTGTTGCAACTCCTTCTCTGTATAGGCGCGCACGGCGAAGGGTCGGTTGATGGCCTGACAGAACCGCTGGATGGTGTAGGTGGCGCCGGTGCAGAGGACTTTCGTATCCGGCTTGAGTCCTAGAAATTGAGGAAGAGACAGATACCGCTCCTGAAAGCCGAGCCAGCGTACCGCTTGCCGCAGGTGGTTGTATTGGACCTCGTATTCTGTATGGCCCGGGTAGCTTCACGGGCGCCGGCCTCACCAGCACCACAAGCCGTCTTTTCCCGTGCCTCGCAAGCAGCGCGATTGCCATTAAGATCATCAACTCACGATCGGGCTGAATGCGTATATCAAGCTTTGACTCTCGGTTTACGCGCTTTGGGGGCATTCTTTTTCGCGGATTTGGTCGTAGGCTTTTGCTTGATCTTGCGCGCCGCCTTCTTCTTCGTCAGGGGTTCGGTGATTCCCGCCATCTCGATGCCGAAGACATCGGCCAGTTCCGTGTCTTTGAGTACCCTGCCCGTTTTGGGCGACTGACTCGACAGGGGTAAGCCTTTCCCTGCTTTGGCGATGAGGTCCTTTTCGTCCACGTTGCGGAGCGTGAACAGCAGGTGCGGTTGTTCGTCGAGACGCGCGCCGATGCCGTAGAGCACCGCCGCGACGTGTTTACACATGGATGCCCAGTCCGGGCAGGAGCAGGCGAAGTTGATGTCTTTGGGGATGGGAAACAGGCCGACGCCAGGCCGGCAGATACGCTCCATGACGTGTTTGGCGAAGCGTCCCTGCAACAATTCGATCAATGAATCAATTGCGCCCGAACAATCTTTGCAGACGGCGTTCCAATGCGCCTGTGACACTGCCGCGACCTTGACTTCGACCTGGTAATGCCGTGACCCCATGACCAGCGCCTTGACCACGCCGTCGGCAATGCGCAGGTCGAGCACCGCGCGGTTACGCACATAACTGCGCCCGCGTGGCAAGCGGTTGGCGTAATCGCTATAGTGTTCGATGTTGTGGCACCAGGCCTTGCCCCAGAACGTCGTGACGATGGCGCGGCTAGCAATGACAACGGGTGTCATGGTCGCGCCTTTTTTCTGCGATTTGGCAAGCTCGCGTTCAGCGTTGCGTTTGCGCTCGGCGACGGACACGTAAGGTTTCCACTCATAGAACATATCGTTTATTCCTCCCGCAACGCAGCGTGAACATCAAGCGCGACGAGCTGGAGCAGTTCGTCGTCCTTCATTTCCGTGAGCAGCATGTCGGCGCCGCCTTCCAATACATCGTTCGACAGTTGTTGCTTGGACTCGATCAGCGCGTCTATTTTCTCTTCCATTGTGCCGCTGCACACAAATTTATGCGCCATCACGTGTTTGCTCTGGCCGATGCGAAACGCGCGGTCAGTGGCCTGATTTTCCACTGCGGGGTTCCACCAGCGGTCGAAGTGGACGACGTGTGTCGCGGCGGTCAGATTCAGCCCCGCGCCGCCCGCCTTGAGCGAGAGCACAAAGAACGGAACCCGCTCGTCTTCCTGAAACTGCCGCACCAGTTGCCGGCGATGCTTGACCGGCGTTCCTCCGTGCAGCACCAAACCGGGACGCCCGAACACGGACCCCAAAAAACCGGCGACCGGTTCAGTGATCTCACGAAACTGCGTGAACACCAGAACTTTCTCCTGCCGGGCGGCGATGACTTCGGCAATCTCACGCAGCCGCGCAAATTTTCCGCTATCGGCTTCATGCCAGGCGCCATCGCCCAGCCACTGTGACGGATGATTACAGATTTGCTTGAAGCGCATCAGAAACGCCAGGATTGCGCCTCTGCGCGCGATGCCTTCGGCCTGTTCTAATTGTGCGGCGAGATCCTGCACCGCTTGCTGGTAGAGCGCTGCCTGCTTCTGGCTCAAACGGCAGAACGCCTTTAATTCGGTCTTGTCGGGAAGATCGGCGATGACCGACTTGTCGGTCTTCAACCGTCGCAAGATGTACGGGCGTGTCAGTTCACGGAGCGGCGCGTAGGGGTGATGGGGGCGCTCGGCTAAGCGCTTGGTGAATGTGGCGAACTCCTTGCTCGAGCCGAGCAGGCCGGGGTTGATGAAATCGAAAATCGACCACATATCTGTGAGCCGATTTTCGACGGGAGTGCCCGTCAGCGCGATGCGCGTCCTGGCATTGAGTTTTTTGACGGCGCGTGTCTGTTTCGCATCGGGGTTCTTGATCGCTTGCGCTTCGTCCAGAATCGCCAGATGCCAGCGGGTGTCGGTCATCCAGGGCAGGCGCAGCAGCGAGCCGTAGCTGGTGATGACCACATCCACGTCGACGAGTTGTTGCGGAGAGATCGCGTTCAATTCGACTGCCGACATCGCCGAAGGATGCACCACCCGTGCGTTCAATGTCGGCGCAAAGCGTGTGATTTCATCGGCCCAGTTTGCCAGCAGCGATGCCGGCGCGACCAGTAGGCTCGTCTGCGGTTGTATGCCAGGTTGCCGTTGCCCGCGCAACACCAGCAGCAGAGCCAGCACCTGCATGGTCTTGCCCAAGCCCATGTCGTCTGCAAGACAAGCACCCAATCCCAGACGGTGCAGAAAATACAGCCAGCGTACCCCTGCCTTCTGATAGGGGCGAAGCTCAGCATGCAGTGCGTTGCCCGGCTCGATGCGCGCCAGTCCCTCCGGGCTGCGCAGCCCGGCAAGTGTTTCGGCCAGCCACGGTCCCGCCACGATGCTCGACCAGTCGGGATCGGCGCGAGGCGCGTCGTCGGATCCGACATCCGCGCCGGCCAGCATGCGCATCGCCTCGGCAAACGTGAAGCCGCCCTGCGCCGCTGTTGTTTCGGCTTGCCGAAAGCGGGCCAGCATGCCGCTGAGTTTTTCTCGATCAACTTCGACCCAGCGGCCACGCACCAGCGCAAGCCCGTCCGATCCGGCGAGTAATGTGGAAACTTCATCTTCGGTCAACGGCTCGCCATCAAGCGTCACTCCCATCTTGAAATCAAGCAACGCATCGTTGCCCAATACGCCCGGCGTTGTGCTGCCCACGGTAGCGCTTACTTTGGGACGCGGCGGGCGACCTGTCTTCCATGTGCCGGGTACGCGCAGCATCACGCCGGCGGCTTCGAGATGCGGGACGTCAGAGAGAAGCTGAAGCGCCTCCGCCGGTGTCCAGCGCAGCGGGTGAAAAATTTCGCCCTCCGTCACCATCGTCTTGAGCCATGGACACTGTTGCGCCGCCCGCTGCACCGGCAATAACAGCGACAGCAGCCGCTCCTTGTTGGCGGCGCCAGCGTACTCGCGCAGCGCCTGCCCTAGCGGCACATGCTGGGCCTTGGCGTGCGCCGATAATCGCGTGGTGTATGTCGCCAGAAACGCAAACGGCGCGTCGGTGTCTTTTCTGTTTTCGGCGAGATTGAAATGCACCCGTCCGACTAGATTCCAGGAGGGGTGTTTCGCTTTGAGAAAATTCCGGATCGTCAGGCCGGACTCGATGAATTCAGCCTGCCATGCGGCCGCCATCTCGTGCCATAACGAGCGCAGCACAGACGCGGTCAGATACTCCGCGCCGGTCATCGGCGGCGCAGCGGCGGCGAGGGCTTCCAGTTCCTCGGTAGGTGGTGGTGGAATCGCCGGATCGGCGGTGGATGCGTCGGACTCAGGATTGGCTGCAGCGCTCGACAGCGCGCAGACTGCCGCGACATAACGAGCGCCGAACTCACGCCAGTAGCCGAATACCGCCGGCATGGCGATGCCGACTTCTCCTGCGCCAAGCTGCAGTAATCCGTGCCCGCTGCCGCGTGAAAAGGACTGTTGCAGCCGGCGCGAAAGATCAGGCGTAAGCGAGGAGGCGCCGGTCTCGTCGGTCGCCAACAGCACACGCCCGTGCGGCGTCAGTATCGGCGCGAGGGCATTGATCGCTGTACCCTGCGCATCGATCATGTTCTGAACAACAGACTCGCGTCTCATCTTGCCTGAAATCGTGGCGACGACGCGGTGTCAGGCGTCTGGAAGAAGGGCGCTTGACACCAAGTTAGGATCTGAGTTTTGCACGATTGTGCTGATTTCAGACTCCACAGTCAACGCTCTCTTGTCCTGATTTCTGCCGCGCGCAAGAAGTTCTTGCATGGAAGCGGCGTGAAAGCCAAGCCGTTACACCGGCGGCCGCGTATCTTTTCAACGGCGATCCAGATAGTCCAGGCAATCGATCATCCTGCTTTCCCTCGGCTTTCGGGGTGCGGCCTCGGACTATTTACTGTGGCAAGAAACGGGCTCACGTTGCTCCGGCTCAGGGAGTCTTGTCCACTTTGCGCAGGTCGCTCTTGAAAGGATGCGCGCAATGCGAGGACCAAAAGACAATGCGGAAGACGTCCGGATCGCCGATAACTTGCGCCGTATCATCGAACTCACCGAACTCGGTGTGGCCTTGCGTCTGTCGGTGGTGGAGCAAGGTTCGCTGGTTGGCGATGCTATGACCCAGGTCATGCGCGAATTCCGGCGCGCGAAAGAGCAGACACGGCGGCAGAATCCTTCCTAATTTCTTTCTTCTCCTCCGATGAGGATAGCCTGGTTGGTTCCCTACTGCGCGCATTGACCGAGCACCGCCCTTGATCTGAGGATTTGGTAATTCTTGTGTGCGTGGTCGGCGAGCACAGGGAGCTAATCAGGCTACCCTCGGCCCCTCTACTTCTGCGAGTACCACCGATAGCCTTTGTTCTCGGTGAATTGGGCTTTCGGCGCGCCGCCGGGTTTTTCGAGCAACAGTACTTTAAAGTCCTGAAGGCCGAACCAGGCTGGATCGGCGAGGTCGTGGTAGTGGAGGCCTTGCAGGTTAGGGAGCATGTCACCCAAGGTCTGTTGCAACTCCTTCTCTGTATAGGCGCGCACGGCGAAGGATTTGTTGATCCACTGACAGAACCGCTGGATGGTGTAGGTGGCGCCGGTGCAGAGGACTTTGGTGTCCGGCTTGAGTCCTAGAAATTGCGGAAGTGACAGATACCGCTCCTGAAAGCCGAGCCAACGGACCGCTTGCCGCAGGTGGCTGTATTGGACTTCGTATTCTGTATGTCCCGGCAGCTTCACGGGCGCGGGCCATCCAGTTTCAATGCCAAACTCGGTAAGAAAGGCCCGGCCACCTGGTTTGAGCACTCGCCACAGTTCGGCGACGAAGCGAATTGGTCCTAGGTTAAAAATCACTGATTCAGGCGGATTCTGTTCGATTGGAAGGCGAAGCCGTCTGATCCAATCCAGCGCTTCTTGGTGTTGAGCGGTCTCTCCAACCCCGGATGTCAGCTCTTTCCTACTTAGTTGCGCCGGTGTCATGTCCGCCATGTTCTCATTGTCGATCACCAGATCGACCGACTGATCCGCAAACGGGAGCGATTCGGCGTTGGCCCTGGTGCCGGCGACATGCCAACCCCCGGCTTTGGCTCGAGTGATTTGAAGTGTGAGGAATGGTTGCGTGATGTCGAGGGACAGGTATGTGATGCCCTGCTTTTCGAAGGGCAACAGATCCTTGCCGAGTTCCTGCGCGAGGTAACCCAGTCCCCCACCGATTTCCAGGAGGACCTTGGGCTTGGGACTGAACCAGCCGAGTCGACGCAGTTGCCGCATAAGGAGCCGCCCGTAGGTCAAACCGGTCAGGGCTTCGCTCGGCTCGCGGAAGAGATGGGAGACGGTGGTTTCGATCAGGTCAAAGTGGCTGTCATCTTCTTTGCTTTGGGCAAGCTCGTGATGATGGAATGATTCCAAATGCTCTTCGCCTTCAAACCCGTCCTGGCCCGACCAACCTTCACGGATCTGTTGGAGCAGGATATCCCACTTGGCATTGTGTCGATGGCCTCCTGGTGGGTCCGTTCCGAAATAGCAGAGGGAATAGTTAGGCGTGGCCCATCGTTCAAGATGCCAGGACCCTGGTTGCCCGTCCGGGCCGCAGATTGTCGTGCCGTATTGTTCAAGGAGCATACCGACCGTCGTATGGCCGTTCATGGCCTTGAGCATATCCAGGCCGGTGCGGTTCAGTCGGATGAGCGGCAGGTTGTCATCGAGCGGAGCAAACCACCATTCGTCGAGGTGAGAGTGATACGCGACGAGGTCGGGCATGTGCCAGGCCAGGAGGCTTAGGGCCTCTCCAGTCAAGCTCCATGGTGGATGGACAGCGGCAGCGGGTTTCATGACGAGTAGTTTTTTCGTGCTGAGCACCAGCAGCCTACAGGAGCGATCTGCCATCCTGCAAGCTGATCGATGTGTTACAGCTGCGACGGTGTTGAGGGATCGTCAGTCACGACCAGCTGGCCTCGCATGATGGGATGGATGCTGCAGTGATAGGGGTACCGGCCGGCTGGCAAGCCCGTCACCGTAAAGTGTCCTCCTGGTGCCACTGTCCCCGAATCGAACAGGCAGGGACCTTCTTCCTTTACGCAGTCACTGTGGGTGACGGTATGGTGGGTTGGTGTCGGATTATTCCAGCGAATGGGCATGCCGCTCGCCACGGTGGCGGTGGCAGGAATGTAATAGGGCGATCCGTTCTCCATCAGAATCTGTGTGGCAGGGGAGAGGTCCAGGGTGGGTCCACCTGTGGCGGTTCCGATCCCTAGGGCAATCGTCATGATGCGTAAGCGGTTCACGTCGGCGTTACTCCATGCTCAATAAGGCGGTTTCTTCATAAGAGCCTGAAATAATAGAGAGGATTCAGGCTCGTAGCTCGAGGCGCCTGGTCATAATAGCATGGGATTGAGCCGAATCGCTTGGGGGTGGTGCCCTGCCATCTGCCCGACCTACCGCACCTCGTAGGATGCCAGAATCGTTCTCTATGGAATCCTAAGAACGGGTGAACGAGCCAATCGATGGAAGCCAAGGAGCGGGGTGGTTGCAAGAGGTTGTTCGTTCATGCTAGATGGAGGCCGTTGCGCCGGGCTGAAACGAAGAGGAGGGATCGGAATGGCGAACAAGAAGAAGAAAGCCGTCACGAAAAAATCGTCACGGTCGAAAAAGACTGCACCGTTGCCGAAGAAGAAGGCTGTCAAGAAGGCAGTGAAGAAGCGTGTGGCCGTCAAGGCGTCCAAGCCGGCCTCGAAGAAAAAGACCGTCAAGAAAACGGCTGGCAAACCTGCGAAGAAGGCTGCACCCAAGGTCAGCCCACCGAGCGCACCCGCGAAGAAATTCGTGGCGGAGCCGGACGTAGCTCCACGCAAGTCCGTAGCGACGAAACCAGCGATGCCTATGGAGCCGGTCGAGGCTGATCTTGACGATGAAGATGAAATGGACAGCGATGAGCTGGGGATGGAGGATGAGGTCGAAGAAGATGACGCTCAAGAAGAGCTCGATCTTGATGCCGATGACGACAGGGACGGGTTAATCAATAAATCCGAAGACTTATTGGACGACGACTATCGAAATAACTAATATTTCATGGCCTCTGGGGCTTCTGGCTAGGTCCCTCGTATTTTCTGTTTTCTGTTTGATGTAAAGACTTGTGCAAGAGCAAGGGCTCTCAGGTTGGAGTCGCTCAGTATGTTCACTGACCGCCGCTGGAACTGATCGGTTCCAGCGGCGGTGTCTCGTCATCTTCCGAATGTTTTGTCTCTCTCCTCCATGAAATAATGTGGACAGTACCTTGTTCCATCGCCGCTCCGATCGTGTAGCCACTGCCATGCTGAAAACGAGACGGTCTCCTTGGCGCCTGGCGCTGGTGCTTGTATGTGCCATGGTGACTTGTCCACGAGAGGCCAATGCTGATTGCGTTGCCGAGACAGCTGCAACTGGGATTGATGCGGGGCTCGTGATCCATCTCTCGCCCAGCTGCACGCAGGCGGAGCGGGAGAGTCATGCCGTGCGTGGCGAAGTGATTATGGATGCGATCGCCAAGGGGCGTTCCGTGGATCTCCTTGGTGTATTGGTGCGCGGGGATCTGATCTTCGATCGCCTCGCCGTACAGACGACGGCAGGCTCACCAGGGCTTACCTCGGAGAGAGCGAACCTCGAGGGTCATGCTGACGGCAATGGGCAGCGAATTGTTCGTGGGGCACTGAGCCTGCGAGATTCCGTGGTGGTGGGCGCAGTGCGCCATCAGGCAACCGACAACACGCTTCGGTTTGAAGGACCTGTCGACTTTTCTGGGTCCCATTTCAAGGAAGGTGTGGATCTCTCCCGGTCGGTGTTCCGCAAGCCGGTAGAGCTCTCACGAGCCACATTCGAAAAAGAAGCCTATTTTGTCCAGGGACAGTTCACCATGCCGGTGGGGTGTCGGGAGACCAAGTTTGGCCCCAGCACCAGATTTCACCAGTCTACATTTCGAGGTTCGGTGGACTGTACCAGCGCGCTCTTCGACGGCATGGTGGAATTCCTAGAAGTGACGTTCGAGCAGCCTGCGGTATTTGAGCGGTCGAGGTTCGGCCTGGGGACAGGATTTTCAGGGAGTCGCTTCAAGGGGCGGGTCAGCTTCAGTGAGGCGATTTTCAGCCGCGAGACGTTCTTTGGCTTTTCGGCCTTTGAGGGCGAAGCGGTCTTTGCGGGTGCCCAGTTTTTAGGATCAGCTGATTTTTCCCATGCTGAGTTCCGGCAACAAGACGATCTGGTAAAGGCACGGTTCGATCACCCGCCTCTGTTAGACGAAACAAAACGACGTGAATCAGCTCAGCCTGGCGGACTTCTTCAAACCAGTAATGGACAGTATGCGCTCACTGTGATGTTTCTCATCGTGGCCGCTTTGCTCGTGGCGTATGCCGCAAAGCTTAAATGAAGAGCACTCGATCATCCCCAACATATAGGATCAGGCTTGCCCGTCACCCCATAAGTTGATATAACGACGCCGTGGACTCTCAGGCCGAAGATTTTGAGCAAACAGAGCTTCCGTACCAGGTCCGTATCGAAAATTTCGAGGGACCACTGGATCTGCTGCTGCACCTCATCAAGAAGAATGAGATCAACATCTACGATATCCCCGTTGCGATGATCGCCCGGCAATACCTCGAGTATCTGGAAGCGATGGAAGAACTCAATCTCAATGTGGCGGGGGATTTTTTGGTTATGGCGGCGACGCTCTTGCAGATCAAATCCAAAATGCTGCTGCCGGTGGATGAGACCTCCGACGATGACGAGGAAGGGCCGGACCCCCGGGAAGAGCTCGTTCGACGGCTGCTGGAATATAAGGGTTTCAAAGAAGCGGCCCGTCAGCTCGACGACCAGGAAAAGATGTGGAATGAAATCTTTTGGCGTGAGCAAGCGCTCTCAGTAGAAGCAGCGGTTGAGGAGGATCTTTCGCTGGAGAATGTCTCGCTGTTTGATCTGGTCGATGCGCTCAAGGGAGTGCTTGAGCGGAACCCCGGCAGCAAGCTCATTGAGATTGCGCCCGACAATCTCACGGTACGCGAGCGAATGAATCTCATTTTGGAAATACTTGAAGGCAAAGACTCGGTCTCATTTGCTGCGCTGTTTGAGGGATCGAGTCATCGGCTGGTGGTCGTCGTGACGTTCTTGGCGTTACTTGAATTGATGAGGCTGCGGGTGGCTCGTGTATTCCAAGCGGAAACATTCGGACCGATTTTAGTCTCACGGATGTTCTCCTTGGTGCCTGATCCGGCAGAACTTGACGATGTCGATATGGAATGGAGGGGGACATGACGCTACTGACGGCGGATCTGGTTCATGAGATGCCGGAGACGAGTACGGTGAATAGAGAAGAGGCGAATGGATCGCCGTCTGATCAGAGTATCAATGGCCCTCAGGTGCAAGGCTTGGGGGAACTCCAAGCGATTCTGGAAGCACTGCTCTTTGTTTCTTCCGAACCGTTGTCTGTGGCTCGCCTTGTGACCGTGATGGGGAATGTGCCGAAGATTGATGTGGAAGAGGCGCTGCGACATCTTGGCCAAGCGCTCGATCAAGATGGGCGCGGGGTGCGACTGGCTGTCGTCGCGGGCGGATACCGCCTCGTGACGAAGTTGGACTATGCGCCCTGGATCAAACGGCTGGACAAGGCCAAGATATCGGCGAAGCTGTCCCGGTCCGCGCTGGAGTCATTGGCAATCATTGCCTACAAACAGCCGTTGGTGCGGTCGGAGGTCGAAGAAATCCGTGGAGTGGAGACGTCCGGCGTCTTGCGCACGCTGTTGGAGCGAAAACTGGTGCGAATCGTCGGACGCAAAGAAGTGCCCGGTCGTCCGATCATGTATGGGACGACCAAATTCTTTCTTGAACATTTCGGTTTGAGCGACCTCTCGCAGCTGCCGCCTCTTCGTGAATTCAAGGAGCTTGGTGAGGCGGAGCAAGCATTCCTTCCGATGGACGGTGGAGAGGTGTTGTCTGAGGAGGGATCGATTGAGACGATCGAGTCAAGTGTGGAGCCCTCAGTGAGCGATGATCTTCAAACGTCTGCTCCTCTCGATGAAATGCTGGATCCCCTTCCTGCCGCTCAATAGTCAACGAACAGATATCGTCGGGAGCTCAGGCGCAGGCCGGTGTGTGGGGATGAGTCTTCGAACCGTCACCAGACCCTTCGCGTCCGTCAGCTTCCGTCGTGAGGGCGTTACTTTTTCTTGGGCGGTGGGCTCTTGAGTCGCTGGAGTTCGGCGCTCTGTTCGTCCACCTTTTTCTGGAGCGCTTTCAGCTCTTCCTTAAACGCCTGTAGGTCGGCCTCATTCCTGTCACCTGGTGCGGCTTGCACGGGAATTGATGGGGGCTGTTGTGGAACGGGCGCTGCGACCGCGGGGACCGGCTGCGCAACAGGGAGCGAAGGTGGAGCAAGGACTCTCGCCAGCAGTTGATAATCAATAGCGAGTGATCGATCTTCCGACTTTCCAATCCAGCTCGATCGGTCATATGCGTCCGGTCGGAGGGCGGCTTCTGGCAGGAAGGTCACTTCACGGTCGCGCAGGCCATCCGTATCTGGGAGTGGACGTGGCTCCTTTTGGCTCGCGGTGGGTTTTTTCCCTGGATAGTATCGGTAGTGAGTCAACGTGAAATGTAGCGAGAGACCGTCAGCGAAGAGATGCCCCGAGGTCGTCTCTCTATTTTGATTGGCCTTTGGAGCCTGTGATAGCTGCGGTGTGGAATAGATATGAAAACCCACTCGTTGATTGGGCGTCGCTTGCGCAAGGGCGGTGGCAATATGTGGAGTCAAGAATGCGATGTCATCCTCGGAGAATGTCCGAATATCGTTCAGGTTCGTTGACTTCAAGGCTTTGCCGAGCAGCAGCAAGAGTCCGCTTTTTTCCTTCGTGTGTACTCCGCGCAAGATATCTGCGATGGTCGTTTCGGACAATTTGATGGGATGTGCCGCCTGGGACGAGTTATTGGAGACATCCTCAAGGAACACTGTGCCGAGAGGGGCCTCGTGAATAAGTGTGGTAGGGCGAGGTCCGGCGCAACCAATTGCCAAACAACCTAGCATGAGCAGGCTGAGGCGAAATATCGAAGAGAAGCGTTGCGTGACATTCATGATGTTGTGTTGCTGGGTTGAGTTCAAGCGGGGTGCAGTGTAACAGGAACATCCGTTAAAAACAAAACACCAGTAGCCAGCTTGTATCAGGTCGTGAAGATTCTGGAGTACATAAGCTGCAAGGCCGATATTCATGGCGACTCTCATGCTGGGTGAGCAAGTGAGCCCGGTAGTCAGATGGAGTGTTCTCCACGATGCGGAAGTGAATGGAGTACGTGGCTGGGGATGGCTTTCTCTCTTGGTTTGCGGACGAATCACGTACATTGACGAGCGGACAGCGACCTTGACGGGGCGGGAATATTTTGTATACAATCCTGTCGCCCAACGGAGGAGAACGAGTTTAAATGCTCATGAGGCGCAAGCGAAGCTGTCAATCACGTAGCAACGCCCATTCCATACAACGCACGTTACACGTCAACATCCACTCTCGGTGGCCCCCTTTAGGTAGTTCCGATAGTTTCCACTGGCTCCCTGAACGTTCCAAAAGAAAGGAGGGAGAGGAGTCTATTTGTGAGCCAGGTAGCTCGGTGTAAGGCTGTACAGTGGCCCGCTCGAAGAACTTTTGCGCGAGAGGCTTATGCCAGGTGGCCGATCGTTTTGGAGAGCGGTGCTTAGCGGAAGCAGCAGGGACCGGCAGTTGGCAACTCACGGCAGATACAAAGGAGTGATGCACGATGGACAAGAACACCCCGCAGGATTTACAGAACGTCAAGGAATCGGCTGCCCCTACTGAACACCCGGGGTCATCGCGAAGAGAATTTCTCGGACAGAGCGGGCGCGTGGCGGCTGGCGTTGGCGTCGCGGCGCTCTTGGGCAATCTGGGCCAGTATGCCCTGTCGTATGGGGCGGGCGGCCCGCCGATCAAGATTGGAATCTTGCATTCGCTGAGCGGGACCATGGCGATCAGCGAAGTATCCTTGCGCGATGTCGTGTTGATGGCCGTCGAGGAAATCAACAAAGCCGGCGGCGTCATGGGGCGGCAGATTGAGGCGAAGATCGTCGATCCAGCGTCGAATTGGGACCTCTTTGCCGAGAAGGCTAAGCAGCTGCTGTTGGAAGACAAAGTGTCAGTCGTGTTCGGCTGCTGGACCTCGGTGAGCCGCAAATCCGTGCTGCCGGTCTTCGAAAAGAACAACGGCTTGCTCTTCTACCCCGTGCAGTACGAAGGTGAAGAGTGTTCCCGCAACGTGTTCTATACCGGTGCGGCGGTCAATCAACAGGCGGCCCCGGCGGTGGAATACCTCATGAGCGCCGAAGGCGGCGGCTTCAAGAAGTTTTATCTCCTCGGGACCGACTATGTGTATCCGCGCACGACCAACAAGATTTTGCGAGCCATGTTGTTGGCGAAAGGCGTGCCGGCGTCCAACATCGAGGAAGAATATACGCCGTTCCATCACCAGGACTATCAAACCATCTGCGGGAAGCTGAAGAAGTTTGCGGCCGGCGGCGGGGCGGCGGTGATCAGTACCATCAACGGGGACAGCAACGTGCCATTCTATAAAGAATTTGGCAATCAGGGCATGCGCGCTGAAGACGCACCGATCATGGCGTTCAGCGTGGCCGAAGACGAACTGCGCGGCATGGATACGAGTGCACTCGTCGGGCACTTGGCGGCGTGGAACTATTATCAGAGCGTGGATACGCCGCAAAATAAGAAGTTCGTGGCAGCCTTCAAGGCCTATTGCAAGCGGAACAATCTGCCGGACGGAGAAAACCGGGTCACCGACGACCCGATTGAGGCCGCCTATTTCGGCGTCTATGTGTGGAAGCAGGCGGTGGAAAAGGCAGGGTCCATCGAAGTGGACGCCGTGCGCAAGGCGGTCTACGGACAGAAGTTCCTGGCGCCGGGTGGCCAGATCATGATGGATGAGGCCAACCAGCACACCCATAAGCCGGTGCTGATCGCGGAAATTCTCAAGAATGGTCAATTCAAGGTCGTGCATCGCTCCAAAGGGCTGGTGAAGCCTGAGCCGTGGAGTGAGTACACCAATCCTGAGAAGGGGTGCGACTGGATTAATCATCAAGGGACCTATCAGAAGAAATAGGAGCGGGACGCAAGCCGGTTTGCCGGCTCACCGGCCGTTCTGATACTGGGTTTAGAGTCTGTCGGGGAGGGGCTGGAATCGTTCGTGACGAAGATTCCAGCCCCTCCTACTTGAGGCTATCTGCTGCTGACGTTTATGCACGGAGGTTATCTTGGTAATGAGCCTGGCCCGCTCCCCATGCATATGTGCATCGCTTGTATGGGATTCGCTTGCAGCCCGATCAAACCTGCGCGTATCAAGCTCAAGAGCGAGGACGCAGCTCTCCACCGTGCGACGATTGGGCCTCTGCAGTAAATTGGACGGCTCCACTTCCCTAGGGGATCTCCCACCAATCTTTCAGGATTTCCCCGATAGGTCTACACCGTCTTTTGTGAGATATCTGGAGCCGCAACCTGGATAGAATGATTACTGCAACAATCAGAAGTAGCGATAGGGCGGGTTCGATCGCGAATGTGGACTGCGTTTCAGACTTTGTTGGGTGGTCTATGTCTGATCCCTTGTATTCGGTGAAGAACGGCGCGGAAGCGCCTAACCGATAGTGAGTCGGACGGTATCACCAAAATGGAGATCCATGCGTAGAGGATTTGTTCCATTCTCCAAAATTGTTGTTGCTCTTTTTCTCCTGATCCTTTCACAAGGAACGGCAGTGGCAGAACAACCGTTAGCCTCGGAGGTTGCTGCAGGAGCCAGCTCTCCGATCGAACAGGCCCTTCTCGATATCACGAGTGAGGATGCGGCGGTCCGGAGCACGGCGGCGGCGCTCCTCATTGCGCAGGGTGATGCGAGTCTGCTTCCCAAACTCGATGCAATCCGTGCCGAAGCGGATCGGGCAACCCGGCAAGCCCTCAAGCCCGTGATCGATCTGCTGAAGAACCATGCCAATCTCACCAATGCCCAGTCGGATACCCGACGGTCAGCCGCCGCCGATCTGGTCGGCACCGGCCGGTCGGAAGCCATTGTCTGGCTTGAAGAGGCTGCCACAAAGGAGCCTGTCTGGTGGGTCAAGTACACGATGGAGGAATCCGCACAGCTGCTCCGGCTTCGTGCTGAGGATCACGCGGTCCGAGTAGTCGCTGTCAAGAAGCTTGGGGAGCTCAGAAGCCAGAACGGGCTGTCTGCGCTCAAAGAATTGCTTGAAGTCGGTACCCAGAGTGGATCCACGGACGAGCAGCGCGCGTTGGCGGATGCGGCGCATGCGTCGATCGGGCAGATTGACGCATGGTTCTGGTGGGCGGATGCCATCGAGACATTCTTTCGAGGCCTCAGCCTCAGTTCTATTTTGTTGATGATGTCTCTGGGCCTGGCGATCGTCTTCGGCTTGATGGGGGTCATCAACATGGCGCACGGCGAGTTGATGATGGTGGGCGCCTATGCCACGTTCGTTACACAACAGGCGTTCATTAGCTGGTTGTCTCCCGAGGTCTTCGATTGGTATTTCCCCGTGGCCTTGCCGGTTGCCTTTTGTTCGGCCGCCGCCTTTGGCTGGGTGCTGGAGGCGACCGTGATTCGCTTTCTCTATGGGCGACTGTTGGAGACCCTGCTGGCGACGTGGGGCGTGAGTTTGATCCTCATGCAGGCCGCGCGGGTGTACTTCGGCGACCTGACGGCGGTCATTGCGCCGCAAGCCTTGCGCGGCGGGGCGCAAGTGATGGTCGGTGTCTATCTGCCGTACAATCGGATTTTCATCATCCTGCTCTCGATCGTGTGCGTGCTTGGGATTTATTTCTTATTGTTCCGATCCAACCTCGGCATTCGGGTCCGGTCCGTCACGCAAAACCGCAATATGAGTGCCTGTCTTGGAATCCCGACCCGCAAGGTCGACTCCTATACCTTTGCCTTCGCCTCCGGGCTGGCAGGGATCGCAGGCTGGGCGCTGACCATGGTGGGCAACGTTGATCCCGGACTGGGGCAGAACTATATCGTCGATGCTTTTATGGTGGTGGTGACGGGCGGCGTGGGCAAACTCGCCGGGACGATCTGGGCCTCGCTCGGCATTGGGGGGCTGAACAAGCTGATCGAGCCCGTCAGCGGGGCAGTCTATGGAAAGGTCTTTATCCTGGTCGGGGTGATTCTCTTCCTGCAGTGGCGGCCACAGGGCCTGTTTGCCGCGAAAGGACGCAACGCCGATGCCTGAACAAACGGTTGCTCGTCCCGATAGCCGTGAGACTGTCTCGTTGTCCCTGGTCGGACTGGTATTACTCGTTCTCCTCCCGCTGCTGAATGTGCTGCCAGCCGACGACTCCTGGCTGCATCTTTCTGACTTTCGGTTGAATCAATTCGGCAAGTTCTTGGCGTTTGGCATCCTCGCGCTGGGATTGGACCTGATCTGGGGCTATTGCGGTGTGCTCAGCATGGGCCAGGGGGTCTTTTTCGGATTAGGCGCATACTGCATGGGAATGTACCTGGCACTGCAGATCGGGGCGGAAAGTGTGTATGGCAGCGAACTGCCTGACTTTATGGTGTGGACGCAGGTCAAAGAGCTGCCGCTGTTCTGGTACCCGTTCAAGAGCTTTGTGGGCGGGTTCCTCGGCGCCATTCTCGTGCCGGTCCTCTTCGCGACGCTCTTCGGGTTTCTGGCGTTTCGCAGCCGCATCAAGGGCGTCTATTTTGCCATCATCACCCAGGCCTTGGCCTTTGCGGCCTGGCTGGTGTTCAATCGGAACGAGACGCGGCTAGGTGGCACGAATGGGTTGACGGATTTTAAACAGCTCCTCGGGTTCAGGCTCTCAGACCCGTCGACCCAACGAGGACTGTATATCATCACGGTTCTCGCGCTCGTGGCGGCGTATCTCTTCTGTCGGTGGATTGTGGCCTCACGCGCGGGCAATGTCCTCATTGCGATCCGCGACAGTGAATCCCGCGTCACGTTTTCGGGCTATACGCCCTGGAAGTACAAGCTCTTTGTCTTCGTGGTCTCTGCGGGGCTGGCGGGATTAGCGGGCATGCTATATGTGCCGCAGGTGGGGATTATTACCCCCGCGCAAATTGGGGTGTTGCCGTCGCTGGAGGTGGTCATCTGGGTGGCGGTCGGCGGGCGGGGCACGTTAATCGGCGCGGTCTTGGGGGCGGTGGCGGTGAACTATGGCCGCAGTGTGTTGACCAACTACTTCCCGGAGGCCTGGCCCTTTATCCTCGGCGGACTCTTTGTGGTCGTGGTGACGATGTTTCCGGATGGACTGCTGGGGATGATTCGGAAAGCGACGGCACGCAAGGAAACCCCGGCGCCGGCGATCAAGGCAGAAGGGGGGACCGTGGCGTGACCGACGGAGACCTGATTCTCAACTGCGAAAACGTCGTTATGGACTACGACGGATTCAAGGCGCTGAACAACTGTAACTTTAGTGTTCATTATAATGAGTTGCGTGTCGTCATCGGTCCGAACGGAGCTGGCAAGACAACGCTCTTGGATGTGATCTGTGGCAAGACCAGACCCACCTCTGGGAAGATCCTGTTCGGCAAGGGGGCCAATTTAGTTGGGAAGAACGCTGAAGACATTACGAAGCTGGGCGTGGGCCGGAAGTTTCAGGCGCCGTCGGTCTATGGCAACTTGTCGGTCTGGCAGAATCTGGATCTGTCGGTCAAGCGCCCGAGTAAGGGCGTCTTTCCGACCTTGATGGGCCGGTCGTCGGCGGCGGAGCGCGCGCGCATTGAGGAGACGTTGGAGACCATCGGCTTATCGAATCATGCCCATGGTCGGGCCGGGGCTTTGTCTCACGGCCAAAAGCAATGGCTGGAGATCGGCATGGTGATTTTGCAGGACCCCTCGTTGCTCTTGGTCGATGAGCCTGTGGCTGGGATGAGTGATAAGGAAACGGAGCAGACCGGACGCTTGCTGACGTCCTTATCGGAAAAGCAGGCGATCGTCGTGATCGAGCATGATATGGACTTTGTCCGGCAGATTGCAAAGATCGTGACGGTGCTCGCTGAGGGGACCGTCATCTGCGAAGGTACGGTCGAAGCCGTCCAAGCGGATGACCATGTTCGAGAAATCTACCTTGGCCGGGCCAAGGTGGCCCATTAGGGACAAGACGGAGCTGCGTTGCATATGGCACACGAAACACCACGGATGACCCTGGCGCTCGAGAATATCAACGCGTACTACGGCGAGAGCCATATTCTGCGGAATGTCTCGTTCACCATTGAGGCGGGGGAAGTGGTGTGTCTGATGGGCCGAAACGGGATGGGGAAGACGACCACGTTGAAGACGCTGACGGGCTTGCTGCCGGCTCGGTCCGGCACCATTACGTTTGATGGGCGAGACATCACGCAGGATCGCACGGATCTCCGGGCCAAACGCGGGCTGGCGTATGTGCCGCAAGGGCGCGAGATTATCCCGCACCTGACCGTGCATCAAAATCTCTTGCTCGGGTACTGGAACCGCCCGTCCATTACGGGCGATGTCTCCGAACAAGAGGCCTTCGATGAGGTCTATCATCTCTTTCCAAAGTTGACGCAGATTCTTCATCGTCCGGGTGGGGTCTTGAGTGGTGGGGAACAACAGCAGTTGGCAATCGGCCGCGCCATCCTCTCCAGTCCGAAGCTCCTGTTGTTGGATGAACCGACTGAAGGGATTCAGCCCTCGATCGTCGATCAGATCGAGGACGTCATTATCGGCTTTAAGAAGTCGCGCCGGTTCGCGATTCTGTTGGTGGAACAAGGCCTCCACTTCGCCGCCCGGCTGGCGGAGAAGTACGTGGTTATGGCCAAAGGAGCCGTGATGGCTCAGGGCAAGAGCACGGAGTTGAATGCCGACATGGTGCGGCAACATCTCACGGTGTAGTGGGTGCGATGGAAGGTATCTCCTGCCTCTTGTTTGTTTGGACTTGCCTCGATGAACTATCGGGATTGCCAATCGTCTAGACAGGGATTGCAACTCTACAGTAGGAATCTTTACTCTTCTCTAAGAGAGAGGATGCTCTTGCCCACATCGAGTGTTCTTGCCAAGAAATGGGAGAGTCATTGCGCTAGGGAGGGAAGCTCATGCATCTGACCCCGAGAGAACAGGAAAAGTTACTTATTTATGTTGCGGGACAACTGGCCGCTGATCGCAAGAAGCGAGGCCTCAAACTCAATCATCCAGAATCCGTTGCGTATCTCACTGCCGCTGTCCTGGAAGGGATTCGTGATGGGAAAAGTGTTGCTCAACTGATGACCTACGGTACGACGCTGCTTACCCGTAAGGATGTGATGTCTGGAGTCCCGGAGATGATTCATGAGTTCCAGGTTGAGGGAACGTTTCCAGATGGAACAAAACTGGTCACGGTCCATAACCCAATTCGATAAGCGCGAGATTGAGGCGCATCACTCATGTGTGTTCCTGTAGGAGGGACCTATGCCCAAAAAGATGACGCGACGTCCAACTAAGAGTCAAAAGTCGAGACAACCTGCGAAACAGTCCCTCGCCAGTATCATAAAAGCTGAGTTAGCGAAGCCGATCATTCCTGGGGAGATCCTGACTGCCTCCGGCGATATCGAGATGTTTAACGGCCGAGAGATAAAGGAACTGACGGTGAAGAATGCCGCTGATCGTCCCATCCAGGTCGGATCCCACTGCCATTTCTTCGAGTCCAATCATGCGCTGAAGTTTGATCGCGAACAGGCCTTCGGGTTTCGGCTCTGTATCCCCGCCGGCACGGCGGTTCGGTTCGAGCCGGGAGAGGACAAGCGAGTGACGGTTGTGGCCTTGGCCGGGAAGCGGGTCGCCTATGGCATCAACGGATTGACGGAAGGATCACTCGATGATGCGCAGGTCAAGGCTCGCGCGCTATTGCTCGCGGGTACCCGAGGATTTTCTGGAAAAGGAGGCCTCCGGTGAAAATTCCAAGAAGGCAATATGCCTCACTCTACGGCCCCACCACTGGTGATCGTGTCCGGCTAGCGGATACGGAACTGCTTATCGAAGTCGAGCAAGACTTTACGACGTACGGAGACGAAGCGGTGTTCGGCGGCGGGAAAGTGATTCGAGACGGGATGGGCCAGTCGCCGCGGGTGACGAATGCGAACGGTGCACTCGACACGGTTATCACGAATGCCCTCATTCTCGACTACACCGGGATTGTGAAGGCGGATATCGGGATCAAAGACGGGCGGATCGTTGGTATCGGGAAGGCAGGCAATTCTGATCTGATGCCGAACGTGACCAAGGGAATGGAGATTGGTGCCGGAACGGAAGTGATCGCAGGAGAAGGACATATCGTGACGGCTGGCGGCATCGATACCCATATCCATTTCATCTGCCCGCAACAATATTGGGATGCGCTATCGGCTGGCATTACCACGATGATCGGCGGCGGTACTGGTCCTGCGACGGGTACCAACGCGACGACCTGTACGCCAGGACCATGGAATATCCATCGCATGCTGGAGGCATCTGAGGGCATTCCTATCAATCTGGGATTTCTGGGTAAAGGCAACTCGTCCCATCCCGATGGATTAAACGAGCAGGTTGAGGCGGGCGCCATCGGTCTCAAGCTGCACGAAGATTGGGGGACGACCCCGGCGGCGATCGATACCTGTCTGAGCGTGGCGGAACGCTACGATGTGCAGGTTGCGATCCATACCGATACGCTGAATGAGGCAGGGTTTGTCGAAGACACGATCAAGGCGTTCAAGGGCCGAACAATTCATACGTTTCATACAGAAGGCGCCGGGGGCGGTCATGCCCCGGATATCATTAAAGTGTGCGGCGAGGCGAACGTGCTTCCTTCGTCGACGAACCCCACCATGCCGTTTACGACCAACACCATGGACGAGCATCTGGATATGTTGATGGTGTGCCATCACCTCAATCCAAGAATTCCCGAAGATGTGGCCTTTGCCGAATCCAGAATCCGGCGAGAAACCATTGCAGCGGAAGACATTCTCCACGATCTGGGCGCCATCAGCATCATGTCGTCTGACTCGCAAGCCATGGGTCGCATCGGAGAAGTCATCATCCGGACCTGGCAAAACGCGCACAAGATGAAGGTCCAGCGAGGCCATCTGTCGCCGAATGAGGGGAAGGACTCGTCGCAGAACGACAACTTCCGCGCCAAGCGGTATGTGGCCAAGTACACGATTAATCCTGCCATCACGCATGGGATTGCCCATGAGGTTGGGTCCGTGGAGGTTGGGAAGTTCGCAGACCTGGTGCTCTGGAAGCCGGCGTTCTTCGGCGTCAAGCCGGAAATGGTGTTGAAAGGCGGGTTTATCGCTCAGGCACAGATGGGCGATCCGAACGCGTCAATCCCCACGCCGGAGCCGATTATTAGCCGACCCATGTTCGGTGCCTTTGGGAGGGCGCTGTCCAGCACCAGTCTGACCTTCTTGTCGCAGGCAGGACTGGATCGAGGGATCCCAAAGAAGCTTGGATTGCAGAAGCGCGTGGCTGTAGTCAAAAATTGCCGAAATATTAAAAAGCGGGACCTCAAGCTGAACGACTATCTGCCCAAGATCGAGGTTGATTCGGAGACGTACGTCGTGACGGCCGACGGGGTGCGGCTTACTTGTGAGCCAGCTGTGGTGCTTCCGATGGCTCAGCGGTATTTCTTGTTCTGACGAAAAGAACGGCCGGCTCGGCTACCCGTAGCGGATGTTGTGTGAAGGTCGCTGACCGGCTATTTCTTTCTGCATGCCCCATGAATACGTCTGCATTGCTTGAAGGGTTGCGGTTTATTGATACGTTTTTCCCGTCTGGCGGGTACGCATTTTCGTCGGGTTTGGAAGCTGCCGTTCAAGGTGGTGCTGTAAAAACCTCCGATCAACTTGCCGAGTACATCGAGGATTTGCTCCGAGGTGGCATGAGCCGCCGAGAAGCCCTGGCCACGAAAAGAGCCAATCGAGCAGGGGCTGCCGGACAAATTTCGGTGGCGCTGGCTATCGATCGAACGCTTGAGGCGACGAAGCTCAGTCGAGCATCGCGGTTGGCCAGCCGTCAAATGGGGCGGCAAGTCATTCGGGTTGCAGCGGATCAAATCCAAGGGAAACCAATCCTTGCAGCATATTGTGACGAGGTCGAGGCCGCGCGCGCTCCGGGCCATTTAGCGATCACGTTCGGACTCACGCTCGGTGCAGCAGGGTGGAGCCAAGAGGACACGGCGGCGGCCTTCCTGTATCAAACTGCGGTCGGGTTTGTCTCCGCTGCCATGCGACTCAGCCCTCTTGGACAGCATGAAGGGCAGCGCATCTTGGGCGAATGGCTGCCATTGATTGAGCGGATCAGTCGAGACGTTGACTCAGAGAGCGCAATGAGCTCGTGGTCGCCGATTCAAGACATTTATGCAATGCGGCATGGCGCTCTGGAATGGAGACTCTTTCGGTCTTAATCGTGAGTCAGCGAGCCTGCGTGACGCATAGAAAGGAACAGAACGGCCGTTGAGGGCCTTCGGTCTCAACTGTCCGCTCGTGGGATGACCATGCATGATCTAAATCGTGAGCACAGTCACAATTGGACTCCGACCCAAGCGCGGAAACAAGGCATTCCGGTCATTGGTATTGGAGGTCCCGTTGGGTCAGGGAAGACAGCACTTGTCGAAGCGCTGTGTCAGCGGTTGCGCGATCGATTCAGCCTTGCCGCCGTGACAAACGATATTTTCACGAAAATCGACGCAGAAATCCTGACCAAACGCGGTGCCTTGCCGGTCGACCGGATTCTTGGTGTTGAAACTGGGGGGTGTCCACATACGGCGATTCGGGAAGATGCCTCGCATAATCAGGAAGCCATTAACGATCTGATTCGTCGCCATCCGGACGTTGAATTGATCTTTCTGGAAAGCGGGGGCGACAACTTGGCGGCGACCTTTAGCCCTGAGCTCGTCGATCACGTCATCTATGTGATTGATGTGGCGGGTGGTGACAAGATCCCACGAAAAGGTGGACCAGGGATCACTCGATCCGACTTTCTCGTCATCAACAAGATGGACTTGGCTCCGCATGTGCGCGCGGATCTGTCCGTCATGGATCGAGATACCCGCAAAATGCGCGGGGATCTGCCGTTCGCGTTCACGAATATTCTTTCCGGCGAGGGCATGGATACCGTAATGGCCTGGGTGGAGCAGCGCATCCCGCAACGAGCCAGGCGCTCCTAACCAATGCCGACCTGGGAGGGACAGCACAAGAGGACGTCTCGGGAAACCGGGACATCCTCAAAAAGAATACCTTCTGGGAAAAGAAAGCCTTCCTTGAAAAAGAAGGCCCCAGGACGGTTTGAGACGGAATTGGTCGGGCGGGTCGGCGAGCTTAAGCTCACCTACACGAAGCGCGATCACCAAACCATTATTTCGCACGCCTATTTCACCACGCCGTGGAAACTGCTCCCTCCTATCTATCTTGATGACACGGGAGCCGCCTACACATTACTGGTCAACCCCTCCGGGGGTCTGGTGGGGGGTGACCATCTGTCCATCGACATGAACGTGGAGCAGGATGCGCATGTCCTGATTTCTGCTCCTTCTGCCAACCGTGTCTATCGGACGGAGGGCAAGGTGTCCGAACAGCACGTCAATATTACGGTCGGGCCTGGCGCGGTGCTCGAGTGGTTTCCTGAACATACCATTCCTTTTGCAGGCTCTCGATTTCGGCAGACTCTCCAAGCCACTCTGGCGCCTGGTGCGACGCTCTTGTTGTGGGATGCTGTCGCATCTGGCCGTATCGCCAGAGGGGAGCGATGGGCATTTACGGACCTGGAGAACGACATCCGAATTATGATGGCGTCCGGCAGTACGCTGTTCGAGCGATATGTTCTTGATCCATCTGCGGATTTAGGACGTGTTGGTTTGGCAGAAGAATGGAACTATGTGGCTTCGCTTTATGTGGTGAACGACAGTACGCCATCAGAGGTGTGGAACGGATTGGAGTCGAAAATCGCCACGATCTTGGACGCTCGTCCAGGGGAAGTCTTGGGAGGTGTGTCTGTTGGACCTGTCCCGGGGCTTGCCGTCAAGATACTAGCTCGAACGGCCCCTGACCTCAACGCCATACTCGATGCGTTATGGGCGGCCGTGCGTGAAGGGTTATTGAATCTCCCTCCGGTGTCTTTGCGGAAATACTAAGCACACCGCTCATTTGCCTGCTGCGAATGGTGGTACAGAGGGTCTGGTAACGGTTAGGAGTGTAAGGCTTTGCCCTCAGCGGCGGAAGCGGTGCGGAGCGACCAGGCTAATCCGAGTAGTGACAGCGTGAAAATAAGCCATTTCGACGGGTCGAAATTATACCAGCGGGGACCATTTCGGTAGTCGCTTTGGTAGGTGTGGTGGTAGTTGTGATACCCCTCCCCAAACGTCAGGAGCGAGACCAACCAGCTGTCGCGGCTTGAATCCGCTTGGCCATGGGGTTGGCTCCCCCACAAGTGGCAAACTGAATTGATGCAAAAAGTCGAATTCAGCACGGCAAATGTCCGGCCGACGCCAGCGAGCATAAAACAGCCGAAGCCGCCGACCCAACCGCCGTAGAGAAAGCCCACCACGAACGGGAGTGCCAATCCTGAAAGGAAGATGAGCCCATAGTACCGGTGCTGCCACATGACAACCGGATCTTGCTTGAGCCGTGAGGCATATTTTTCATCCGAATATCGCCCGTCGGAGAAGAGCCATCCGCAATGGCTATGCCAGAATCCTCGTTGAGCGTTGTAAGGATCGGCATCTTGGTCGCACGCGGCATGGTGGCGAATGTGATCGGCCCCCCACTTGAGGGCGGAATTCTGAAGCGCCCATCCTCCGGCGATCAGGAGTACGGCCTTGACCCAATCGGGACACAGGAAACTCCTGTGCGAAATCAGCCGATGGTAGCCAACCGTAATGCCGAGCCCGGTAATCATGTACAGGATCCCAAACATGGTCCAGTCCAACCAGGTATACCCATAAACAAAGGCGAAAGCGGGCACCCCGATGAGTGCGCTCCCCACGACAAGGGTGAACAGTACTACTGTCACGTAGATGGGATAGGTACGCCTGAGCGTGGCGGCGGATTGTACGGGTGTTACCATAGAATCACTACTGAGGAAGGGCGTATGTCTTCATAAAGCAGAGGCTCTTGCAGATAGTAAGGCCTGAGGAATCAGGCAAGTATTTCCTAATTCTACCAGGACTAAAGGCAAGAAATCTACTGTGGAAATGCCGATAATAGTCTATTACTAGCCTCTTGTTTCACATTGACAGCAGGCTGTAAGATTTCATATACATACTCGGTCTGAGTCAAGCTCGCCAGCGTGGTGTGAATGTGTCCACTGTAACGGACGTTGGTTCGAAGTTTTCCTCGTGACCGATGTGAAATAGGGTGGAGAGAGAAAGTCAGAAACAGGCTGGTAGGTCTATCACAAGGAGGCAGTCCAATGAAGAGTGCGTTATCAGTAATGTTTGGCGTAGCAGCCGTCGCGTTGGTTGCGGCGCCTCTCACCTCGTATGCGGGCGGAACGATCAGTGGGAAGGTCACGTTTGCCGGGAAGGCAGAGAGCAAGGAATTTCTCTTTTCAAAATTCCCGAATCCAAAGTTTTGTCCCCAGATTCCCGACAAGAGCAAGATGGATGGCGATAAGCGGTTCTTGAAGCAGATCGAAGTGAGCAAGGATGGTGGGTTGAAGGGCGCAGTGGTGGCGGTAGCTGACATCGAAGACAAGGCGTGGATGGATGGCTATGCTGGGACGGAAGTGGTGGCCGCGTTTTGTGACTTCCAACCGTTCACCGGGATCGTTGTTAATACTCGGCCCTTCAAGGTCGAAAACACCGATGCAGATGCCGATGATCCTAAGTCGGTGGCCGGTGTGCTCCACAACCCACACAGTTTCACGGTGAAGGGTGTCTCCTCGGCAACCGGTTTCAACATTGGTCTTGCGAAGAAGGGTGACAAGCTGGACAAGCCGGTGACCTTCCGTGGTGGTGCAGAGAAGGACGGATACTATCGGTTACAATGCGACCAGCATGAGTTTATGCAGGGGTTCTTCCTGCCAGTGTCGAATCCACATTTTGCGGTTGTGAAGGACGATGGTTCGTTTGAGCTCAAGGACGTTCCTGCTGGGAAGCATAAGGTCATTGCCTGGCATCCGTTTGCTGGCAAGGCCAAGAAGATTGAGTTCGAGGTGGATGTGGCCGATGGCGGCACCGCTAACCTCAAGGCTGAAATCAAGTAAGCCTGGTTTTATCGATGTATTGTCGAAGGGCAGCGGGTGATCCGCTGCCCTTCTTTTTTTATCCTGTTTTTACAACAAGTTTGTCGCTGTGCCTGTATATTTCCGCTGCAAGAAATCAAAGATCAGCCCACTGCTCTTACTCCCCATTCTGCTGACGCTTGCGTCCTGTTCGGTGATCGAAGGGACCTTCTCAGCGATCAAGACTACCTTCTCGGTCCTCAAGACTGGCTATCGTGTCGCCAAAAAGACGGTCAAAGGCACGATCTGGGTCGTGCGCGGCACCTATGAATTGACGAAGGGGGCCACCAAATTGGTCTATCACATCGGGAAGTTTACCTTTGAGGTAGTCCAGGCTCCGTTGGAGTATCCCTTGATCCGGGAGGATATTCAGACCATCGATGGGCTTCCAGTTAAGGAGGCAATCAGGCTTGGGCGAGTCAAAGCCGCTCCGTATACCGTCAAGGGCCAGCATTATGTGCCAATGAGTCTGGCCAGCGCACAGACGTATGAAGAAACAGGCTTAGCCTCGTGGTATGGGGAGGAAACCAGGCGGTTGCCGGGAGGTCACATGACGGCCAACGGTGAGCTGTTCAACCCCAACGGGTTGACGGCAGCGCACAAGTATCTGCCGCTGCCGATCCACGTCCAGGTGACGAATCTGGAAAACGGCAAGTCGATCATCGTCCGAGTAAATGACCGCGGCCCCTTTCCCAGTGATCACAACTCTGATTCTGGGAAACGCATCATCGACCTCAGCCGGGGTGCCGCCGAACAACTGGGATTTGTCGACCAGGGCACCACCAGGGTCCATGTGGAAACCATCCAGTTGGAAGAAGCCTGAACGGAAATCTGACCTCGTCCCATAAGAAGTACGAAGAAGAGTCAGTTCCCAAGCACATTCAAAGCGGTCTTCTTCGTCCCTCAGGGAGGGCATTCCCTGCCTTGTCTTTTCGTTTCTGATCTAGGTAAGATCCCATGTTTGTGAACTGTTTGTAGAAGGGGCGTGGTGTGTCACGAGAGCTCTCACTCGCAGAAGTTTTCCAGCTTGGCTACTACTGGGAGACCAAAGTCCTCCTGACGGCCGTGAAGCTGGACGTCTTTTCTGCCATCGGTGAGCGACCGAAGGCAGTCCAGGACATTGCGGGTCGACTTCAGGCCGATCCTCACACGTTGAACCTCCTTTTGAACGCCCTCGTGGCAATGAAGTTGCTGACGAAGGAGGGGGACTTGTATGGCAACTCGTCGACGGCGTTGACACACCTCGTTCGGCAGTCGCCAAAGTATGTTGGCCACTTGCTCCTCCTGCACGATGCGGAGTGGAATAACTGGGGAAAGCTGGAAGAGACGATTCGGACAGGGAAACGGACAGTCGATCGCCATGTCTTTGAGACCGATCCAGAATTGGGAAGCAACGTGCTAGCGGTGCTCAATCGGATTGGACAGCAAAGTGGTCCTGATTTAGCCAAGCGACTGAAGCTGGGTGGCCGCGAGCGGCTACTAGATCTTGGTGGTGGCGCTGGGACCAACGCCATCGCGTTTTGCCAAGTGTATCCAGAATTGCACGCGACGGTCTTTGATCTCCCGGCGACGTTGAAGTTGGCGGAAAAAACAATCAAGGACGCCGGGTTGGAATCACGAGTCGCCCTGCATCCCGGTGATTTCAATCAAGACCAACTTGGGGGACCATACGATGTGGTCTTGATGTCCGATATCTTGCACTATCAAACGTTTCAGATGAATCAGGATCTGGTCAAAAAGGGATTCGGATCGCTGGCGCCGGGCGGGCGGTTGGTGATTAAAGATCGATTTCTAGACGAAGCTGGGACCGGCCCAGCATGGACGACCGCGTTCGCGGTCCATATCCTTGTCAACACTCAGCAGGGCAGCTGCTATCGGGCCGGCGAGGCCATGCAATGGCTCCAAGCCGCCGGGTTTGTCTCTGTTGTGGAGTTGGAGAAGACGGCAGTGGTGCAAGGCACGAAGTCGTAGAAAGCATGCGTGGTATCGAGCGCGCAAGAGTTCTCGTAGGTGTGAGAAACGAGGAAGTAGGGGCAGGGTTTAATGCTGGATTGGTTACGGGAACCAGGCTTCTTTGGAACGTATGCAACGGCGGGTGCGGACCTCAGTCAGCTGATGGCGACGCTCTTCACCGGGCTGTTCATCATGGGATGGTTCCAAGCTCGTCGGCGAAAGGCCGATGCACACCATTGGTTGATGTTGGGTGGCATGATTGCCATGCTCAGCTTCTTTATCGCGTATTATCTGTTTCGGCAGCTGGGGGTCCTGGCGTTTGAAGGTAAGGAAGGGTTTGGTGGCTCGCAGTCGCTCTATGATTATGTCTTCATCCCCGTCCTGACGCTCCATATCATTCTCGTCATGATTGGGCTGATCATGGCGGTGTATATGATCGTGTTGGGGTTTCGCTCTCAGCAGTTCCTCGACGGAGTCCGATCCTTACGGGAATCACGGCTGCTCACGACGTGGAAGAAGATCGGCCTTATCTTTGGCGGAATTGCTGTGGTCGTGCTGGGGCTGTTTTTCTCGCGAGTGGCCACGGCCGGGTTTTCAATGCGGAAGCTGGAAGTGTATGTAATCTTTCTCGCCATCGTGGCTTTTGTGTTTGCGATCGAGATGACGATTCAACGGATTTGGCCCGATGGCGCGCGGCGGCATCGCGCGCTCGGCCGATTTACAATGGTCATTTACTGCGTCCTGTTCGTCACGGGCAGCTTCACGTACACGATGTTGTACATCCTGTATCCAGGGAAGATCGGATGAATGGCATGAGTGCTGCGATGCGAGTGCTGAGAGTTGAGACGAGGAATCTTCAGGGCAAGACATTCCTAGGCCACTCAGTCAGTCCTCGTCACTCGTCACTCGGCACTGGGTACTTCCCATGCTAACGTGTGGCTGTGGCCGATGGATGCATACGGAGGGGATTGAGGAGCGAGGTGGAGAGACCGGTCTGCTGTTATGGTTTATCCGTTCGGAATGCCGTGGCTGTGGGCTGAAAGTTGGTGTCGATGTGCGGGAAGAACAGGCCCACGGCTTCGTTGATCGGTTGCTTTGGACTGATGAAGCCTTGCATCGATTGGAGCGCATGCCACCGTATGTGGCTGGGCTGGTTCGAGAAGAAGTGGAGCAGGATATTCGTCGGCAAGGCGAGCGGGTGGTTACATATGAGACGCTGCTCCGTCCCCGAACTGGGGAGCGTATTGCATGGGACCCAGAGGCGAAACAGCGGTTAGATCGAGTGCCGGCGGCGGTTCGTGCCATGGCACGGATTGAACTTGAGCGTACCGCGGCCGATCGTGGGTTGTCTCGTATCACCGTGTCGCTGATGGAAGAGATCAAGGCGAAGTATTTCGGGATGGCCGCTTCAAAATAGTCACGAGTGCTGAGGACTGAGTGCTGAGAAGGAGAGAAGAAATGAAACAATCTCCTCTCCCAGTTCGGCCCTCAGTCCTGCTGGCTCAGTTCTGAACATTATGCTGCATCGAATGGCATTGCGCGTGATTCCGAGCTTGAGCCTGGCGGTGACGGAAGATACCGTCCGTCGGACAAAGCGAATCGTCATGTTTGTGCCCGGACTGATCGCCTTCGGGGTGTATCGGCTGGCGAAATATCTTGTGCCGATCACTGAGCCCTTGGTCTTGCTGGCGATCAGCAGTCTCGTCGCAATGGTCACGGCCCTCTTGGCCTATCGAGTGGGGCGTGCAGCATCCTGGTCTGCCATAGTTCGACAGGATGGTCTGAAGCTTCTGAGCTGGCTGGGCGGCTGGATCGGAGCCGTATATGGCGTTCAACTATCCCTATTGGTGCTTACCCTGTTATGGATCATGCACTACAGTTATCTCGAGCATCCCGATGGGCCGGCTATGATGGCGATCATCATCTCTTGCACATCTGTCGCGCGAGATGCGTTTGAGATTGGCCATGTACGCAAGTTATCAGTGCTGGGGCGTCCATTTTTGACATTCCCGGATGGGGAGCAGCTGCGTGTGCTGGTGCAACGCCGGGCATGGCAATTAGGACCGTGGGCTCTCGTAGGGTTGGGTATTGGTGCGTTGACATCGTTGCCTGGGCTAGTGATTACGGATGAGCAGGGTGCTGCCTTGGCACAACTGGTGACTGTGACGCTTCTCGGGGGAGGCCTTGCACTCTGTGCGTATTTTGGAGGACTCTATCCGGCCAGTTCGTGGCTGCACTCGCTCCGGAAGACTGTGCCGGGTGAACTGCTGAAGTATTGGTGGTGGCCTGGGATGGCCTTTGCGTCGACCTATTATTTGGTGGCGATGGGTGTGTTGTTGTTTGTCGTCCGTCAGCCGGCTATGACGGTGGGTGCCACGGCAGTGATGGGTGCGCTGGTGACAGCGATGATGGCGGTGTATGGGTACTATCTCGGTGATCGGCGTCATGTCGAGGATGAGCAGGCGCCACAACTGTCGCCTGGCATGTTACGGTGCCCGTTTATGATGGGAATTCTTGGAAAGTCGATTGGTGCTGACGGTGCGGCTGGGGGCTTCGCGCTCGACAAGACTGGACCGAAGGGGTAGAGATATGGGCCGAGGATTCATGGTGGTGATGACACGTTCCTCGATTGCTGTTGCGATGGGCATTGCGATGGTTGCGATCGTCATTGGATTTTCGTGGAATGGCCCCGATCTGTCATTCGCGGAATCATCGACGGATGTGTACTTCGGCACGGAGGGGACTCCGCAGGGACCGGCGGCTCCTGCTCCTGATGAAACGGTCTATCCGAGAATCGGTTCGTTAGACAGTCGGTTGGTGGTGTGGTTCATCACACAGCAACATACCTATTTCGGTGGATTTGTCCTTGCGCTGCCCTTGTTTTGTGCGCTGCTCGAATTTCTTGGATTGATCACCAAAAAACCAGCCTTGGCGCTGCGCTATGACGGATTGGCACGAGATCTCGCCAAGGTGGCGGTGTTGGCTATGTCGGTGACAGCGCTCATCGGCAGCCTGATGCTGACGATGTTCATTACGCTGTATCCCAGTTTTATGAAGTATATGGGCGGAACCTTCAAAGGGTTCATGCCCGCCTACGCGGCTGTATTTGTGGGAGAATCGTTGCTCCTGATCGTCTATTACTACGGGTGGAACCGGATGACAGGCCGGGGCATGAAGTGGATCCACGCCGCGATCGGGATTCTGACGAATATTGTGGGAACTGCGTTGTTGATGATGGCCAATGCCTGGTCGGCCTTCATGATGTCACCAGCTGGGGTGGATGCGCAGGGGCGGTTTCTGGGAAATGCCTGGCATCTGCTGCACTCTGCCCTGTGGAACCCACTGAACGTCCATCGTTTTCTTGCGGATATCATGTCCGGTGGAGCGGTGGTGTTGGCCTATGCCTGTTATCGGTTTTTCACCAGTAAGACGGATGAGGAGCGAGCCTATTTCGATTGGGTCGGCTATATCTTTCTGTTTGTGACAGTGTTTGCACTGATTCCCATGCCGTTTGCCGGCTACTGGCTGATGAAGTCGGTGTTCGTGTTTCGCCAGACCATGGGTGTCACTATGATGGGTGGCTTGCTCACCTGGCTGTTTGTGGTTCAGGCACTCTTGATCGGCGTCCTGTTTTTGGGGATTAACTACTATCTATGGCAGAGCATGGGGCGGATCAAAGGTGGTGAGCGCTATCAGCCCTATTATCAATTCCTATTGGGGGTGTTGATGCTGGCGCTCTTCGTCTGGCTGACGCCTCACACGCTGCTCACGTCTGCCAGTGAAGTCAAGGCGATGGGTGGTGCTCAGCATCCCGTGATTGGCAACTATGGAGTGATGTCGGCCAAGAACGGAGCAGTGAATATCCTGATTCTCGTCACGGCGTTGAGCTTTTTGTACTATCGTCGGGCGAATCGCACGATGACCATTTCCTGGGTCAAGACCGGAAATACGCTCCTCACGGTGTTGTACGTGGTCGGGGCGCTCAATATCATCTGGCTGTCGATCTACGGGTTTTACTTGCCTGCGAAGGTTCGCGTCGGTCTGTCCGCTCCCCAGGCTTTCACGACGTTCACAGTCATCGTACTCGGTGTGGTGATGAACCGGCTCATGCTTCGAGGCGCGGTGTTGCACGGCCCGATTCAGTGGGGGAAAATTCCGCTGCGTGGCATGGTGGGATTGTTTGGATTGGCGGCGTCCTTCAGTTGGGTAATGGGCTTGATGGGGTATATCCGTTCATCGGGGCGACTGTCCTGGCATGTGAGTGAGTTGATGGCGGATGTCTCGCCCTGGGCCTTCACTCCAGACCTTCAATACGCCACGAAAATGGTGACGCTGAACATGGTGGTCTTCTGGGCCGCTGTACTTGTCTTGTTCTGGATGTGTGAACGGGGGCAGCAGCCGGTGATGGGTGAGGAATTCGAGGAGGAGCAGGTGCCCTTGTTGTCACCGGTTCCCTCGCAGGAAACATAGAAAGGGAAGGGAGTCTATGGAACGCCGTGGGTCGAAGTATGCAACCGTTGTTCTCAGTCTCCTCATGGGCGTGTTGATGTGGCAGGTTCCTGGCGGTGCCCACGGGCAGGTTCTGGTACTGGAAGATTTCCAAGCAAAGGAAGCGGACGGGTTCCCTTCTCTGTGGGATCACGAAAATCAACGGAGCCAATCGAAAGGCCGTGATGCCTATAAGGTGCACTCGGAGAGCGGCGTGAACTTTCTGTCGGCCAAAGATGCAGGGCAGCGAATCAAGAAAAAGAAAATAGATTGGGATCCCAAGGCCTATCCAATTTTGACCTGGCGGTGGCGTCTCAATAAGGCAACGACTGGAAACGAGCCACTGGCCGCAGTGTATGCGTCACTCGATACGGATCTTCTCTTTATCCCGGTGTTCACGAAATATGTGTGGAGCGAGTCGAAACCGGATGGCACCGTGACAGAAGGGGGCATGTTTAGTGGCTCCGAGATTGTCGTCCAGACAGGGACGAAGGAGATCGGGCAATGGTTTGAAGAGCGGGTGAATGTCTACGAGGATTTTAAACGGATTCATAAACATGAGCCGGCGGAGAAGGCATGGGGGATTTCTATCATCGCGGCGCCTGGAGTTGAAATCGATTTTGGCCCGCTGATTGCCGCTCCAGCTAAGTAGCGGTCTGCCTCTCGGTCTATGAAGGACCAGCGTAATGGCGACAAGCAAGGTGTTCGATATTGCGCTCGGGATCGTCGTGATGGGTACCGTCGGGACGCTGATTGGTATGACCATGGGTGGCGGGCTGATGCCAGTTGCCATCGCTATTGGGATTACCCTTGGTGCGGTGATTGGCTTTCTGGGTGGGCGTAGATTTCTTGTCAGTATCCTGGTTGGGACTGTATCTGGTGGTGCGTTAGCCTGGGTGTTGGCCGGTGTCGAGTGGATCTGGGTTGGCGCCGGAGCAGGAGCTGCCATGGGTGGGTTTCTCGGTGTCCAGATTTCAATGTTGCTCGACGTGCGTGCTGCGAAGAAGGCGGCGTCGGAACAAGCTGAAACGTCGCCATCCTATCGGTAGGTCCGTTGGATTAAAGAGGTATTCGTGGAAAACAAGGGTGTCTTAGTCGGGTCCATCGTCTTTGTATTTACATCGTTCTTTCTCATGATTGGCCTGCTGGCCTATGAGTCCTATAAGGCAAAGCAGATGAAACAGCTCGCGGCATCAGTGAAGTCAGAAGCTCGACCGACGGCGAGCAGTCTGCCTTCTCAGGATTTCTCGATGTATAAGACGAAAATAGGAGATGAGGGCCGGGAGATGGTTCAGATCCCGGAAGGTCCGTTTACGATGGGGAGTCATGATGGTGATCCGGACGAGGTGCCAGAGCATCAGGTCTACCTGAAGGGATTCTACCTCGACCGAAAAGAAGTCACACAAGAGGAGTATATGCGGTTCGCGAAGATGACCAAGCGAGCGATGCCGAGAATCGAGGTATTCGACGATGATCAGTCGAAGGTTTTGAAACCGGAGTTTGCGGTGATGAGTGTCTCGTGGGACGAAGCGGTCGCCTACTGCAAGTGGGCCGGCAAGCGATTGCCCACGGAAGCTGAGTGGGAGAAGGCTGGGCGTGGCGAGAGCAAGCGAAAATATCCGTGGGGGGAGAAGTTTGTCACGACTGCTGCCAATGTCGACGGCAGCGAGGACGGATATAAATACATCGCTCCGCCTGGGTCGTTCGACGGGGGACGAAGCCCTTACGGCCTCTATGACATGACAGGCAATGTCGCTGAATGGGTCGAGGACTCCTATGACGAACACTACTACAAGAAGTCACCATTTAGAGACCCTAAGGGACCGGAGAATGCTGATCTCAAAGTTGTGCGCGGCGGTTCATGGCGAGAAACGGAACATAATGCAAGACTGTCAAAGCGGTTTACCGCGAAACATTGGCGGACAGATGTCACGATTGGTATTCGCTGTGCGAGCGATCTTGATCAAGCAGGAGGGGGCTCCTGAGTCTTAGACCGGCATGCTGGAATCGAAATTTAAATTCGTCTTTCTGCTCGTGGTACTGGCTTGTGCTGCCATGCCAATCGTCGCCATTATGCGAGGTACTATTTCGACTCCCTATGAAGCGCCGATGTCTGGAGCCAATGCTGATGTTGAGCTGGCACCTGAGAGTGGTCCCAGCGAGGAGCCTATTGCGGATGAGATGGTGACGATTCCGGCGGGGCCGTTTGTTCGTGGCACCGAGAGCGGGGGGTTCGATGAGGGGCCGCAGCGAACCATCTACTTGGACGCGTTTTCTATTGATCGGTACGAAGTGACGAATCATTACTATCAGCAGTTCATCTCGGCGACCGGCCATCGGAAGCCAGGGTTGCCTGCGCGTTACGCCAAGAGCGGGGGAAGGGTGAAGGGAACCAATCAGCCAGTCGTCTACGTCTCGTGGGATGATGCCATGGAGTATTGCCGCTGGAAAGGGAAGCGACTTCCGACGGAAGCGGAATGGGAAAAGGCGATGCGAGGCGGAGACGGAAGGCTCTGGCCATGGGGGACCAAAGAGCAGGCCAGTGGTGCTAATTGGGCTAGGGTGCAGGATGGGTATGAGGTATCTGCGCCTGTGGGGAGCTTTCAGTCTGATGCAAGTCCCTATGGCGTGATGGATGGAGCTGGCAATGCTATTGAGTGGGTGGACGATTGGTATGATGAGACATACTACAAGCGCTCACCGGAACAGAACCCACCGAGTCCCGAGTATGGCACCTATCGGGTGCTTCGCGGCGGAGGTTATACGACGACCGGAGGTGACGTTCGAATTACCAGTCGAAGCAAAATGATGCCTGATTTTCGAGATGAGACGATCGGATTTCGCTGCGCGATTTCGAAGACGGGAATGAGAGAAGAAGAGAAGGAAAATCAGGATAAAGTTACAGAAGATCAAAGTGGTAGAGGATCAAGAACACGGCCAAAATGATATTGACAACCATTCCGACCAAAACTATAATGTCAAACACTTTTGAGTTTTTTGCCACGGTTTCTCCTGTTTTCTGCATGGAAGCGACGAAATTTTGATAACACAGGGTCTTGTACCTGTCAAGTAATGCGGAATTCGCTAATTCTGATTTTCTATCAAAAAAACTATCTTAATCGGGAGTACGGTAACAATGGCAACGGCAGCCCCTGACAGCGAAATTAAAGTAAAAATCGGGAAGATGATTTTCTACATCACCTGTGCTGTTGGACTATGGTTTTTCTATTGGTTTGCCGGTATCCAGTGCCCCTGTTGAGTTGAAGGTCTTGTGTAGTTGCCAGGGGGCGGTGCAGTTTAATCAATGGCTGGACTTGGTGGCAGAGGAGAAGAAAGAAATGAGTGCGCTGAATAATCCTGTTGTCGCAGTGATTGTCTCTCTTATTATTTCGGTTGGTTACTTTGTTTTTGTCGATCACTACCTTATGGACATGCAGGGGTTGGATTTCTGGTACCTCTTCCGGAATTAAACCTCTACGAGGGTGTGGTCGGACATTATCAGTAATTTGTGAATCTTAACGTAAGCGTATCAAGGAGGTATTCCATGGGCCTTTTAGCCGGCAAGCGCGTCTTTTCTATTATGGCGCTCTGCATGATGGTTGGCCTCCTTCTGCTCCCGATCGTCGTAGCTTTACCTTCACTGGCAATCGGTGAAGAGGCTCCTGCTGGCGATGCGGCTAAGAAGGATGGGGACAAGGTTGAAAAGGGTCGAGATGTCTATTACAAAACCGAGGGCATTGTCGTCGGTGCTCCCGCCCCTAAGACGGTGGATGGTCCCAGGGACTACCCACGATACAACTTTGAAAGTCGTGTATTGCTCTGGTTTGCCAACCAGCAGCATCTTTATTATGGCAGCTTTGTATTGGCCGTCCCGATCTTCTGCATGATCATCGAGTTCATGGGTGTCGTGACGAAGGATAAGGCGCTCGCCAAGCGCTACGATCAGCTTGCCTATGACTTCATTAAGATCAGCCTAACGGCATACTCTCTCACGGCTATCCTTGGTGGTATTCTGATCTTTACCTTTCTGACCTTGTATCCGGCGTTTTTCTCTTATCTGTCAGGTATTTTCCGTCCCGTCATGCACATCTATGCATTGATGTTTGTGGCCGAGAGCGGGACTCTTTACATCTACTATTACGGCTGGGACAAGATGAAGGAGGGGTTCCTGAAGTGGATTCATCTGAGCATGTCCGTGATCTTGAATATTATCGGTACATTGCTGATGTTCCTGGCGAACTCCTGGATTGGTTTCATGATGTCGCCTGCCGGCGTCGATGAGCAGGGTCGGTATCTTGGAAATATCTGGCATGTGATCCACACTGCCTTGTGGAACCCTCTGAATCTGCATCGCATTCTTGGCAATATGGCATTCGGCGGTGGCGTTGTTGCTGCCTATGCTGCCTACAAATTTTTGGCATCCAAGACCGATGAGGATCGGGCTCATTATGATTGGATGGGCTACATTGCCATGGCGCTCGGTGTGGCATTCTTGATCCCGTTGCCATTTGCAGGCTATTGGCTCATGCGAGAAGTGTATGCCTATCGTCAGCAGATGGGCATCACGCTGATGGGTGGTCTGCTTGCCTGGCTGTTTATTATCCAGGCTACGATGATTGGGATTCTGTTTCTGAGCACGAACTATTATCTCTGGCAGGCAATGGGTCGAATGCGCGGTGCAGAAAAGTACCAACGCTACATTAAGTACCTTGTTTTTATCCTTGCCTGCGGATACATGGTCTTTATTACTCCTCACACAATGGTCATGACCCCAGCTGAATTGAAGGCCATGGGAGGGCAGCAGCATCCCGTTTTGGGAAATTATGGAGTCATGTCGGCGAAAAACGGTGGGATCAATGTCATTATTACAACCACTGTATTGAGTTTCGTCTGGTACATGAGGGGAAACAAAGTCTCCACCGTGTCGTGGGCGAAATTCGGTAATATCTTTATGGGTATATTTTTCGGTGCCGCCTACTTCAATATTATTTTTCTAGCCATATATGGGTATTACATTCCAGCAAACGTTCGCGTTGGTTTGTCTGTTCCTCAGGTGGCAACAACCCTATCATGTCTCTTCTTCATGTTTGCCCTCAATAGCGTCATGATGAAGGGGGCCAAGCAGTTAGGGCCGATTGAGTGGGGCAAGATTTCTGCCCGGTCTCAGTACGCGCTTATTATGTTGGCAACGGCCTTTACTTGGATGATGGGTTTGATGGGTTATATTCGCTCGTCAGTCAGGCTCTTCTGGCACGTCAATGAGATCATGAGAGATAACTCACCATGGGCGTATACTCATACGGTGGGCTTTGCGGCTAACATGATTTCATTCAATGTTTTGTTTTTCTGGATCACGATCCTATTTGTCTTCTGGCTTGGCAGCTTGGGTGCGAAGAAGGTTCCGGTTGAATCCAAGGCTGGAATCCCTAGCGGTGTCCCGCAGCCGGCTGCCAGTCATTAATGGACGTTGGTTATTGTTAGTCGGCTCAATGTGAGGGTTTAGTCCACGCATTGTAGCCGTAGGAGGTTAAGACCTTGGGTAACATGATTGCAGAGGCATTCTCCATGGGCTGGATGGCGTTCGCTATCCTGGCCGGGTTATTGGTTTATTTTCAGGTATCGATCAGCGATCCTGCAGCAAAGAAGCGCGCAGTTTTCAAAACATTCATTGGTATTATTGCGACGTTTTTGCTGTTTATGGCTATCGCGAACTATGCAAACAATTTCTATGGTGAAAATAGGCTTTTGCCAGTATCACTGGTGATTATTACGGTAAGCACCTTTGTTATGGCACTGTATTTTACCAACCTCAGTGCTCTCTTGAAGATCGGGGGGCTGATGTTCTTTGTCGCTGCGTTTCTATCCGGCTATGGAAACTGGCTTCCTCAAGTCGAGGGTGGTTTCCCGCCGGTAGAGGAAAAGAAGACGTGGGATTCGATGACCCCACAACAGCTAGCCGATGAAGGCGAAAAGATTATCTTTGGCGGTGTTGGGAAGAATAAAGAGCAAGGGGCAATCGGGAAGGGCCAATGCCCGCTTTGCCATGCATTTCATGCCGGCATGTTGGGCGAGCGAGCACCAAATTTAGCGGGGCTCCCTGGACGGGGGAAAGAGCGATTAGAGGATCCCAAGTATTCCAAGGGTAATCCTTCCAAGCGTGAATATGAGCAGAAAGAGGCGTTCCCAGGATCAGGAACTGCAGAAAATGCTCAAGAATATATAGCAGAATCGCACGCATGCCCTAGCTGCTATGTTGTCGCTGGGTATGGGGTTAAGGGAACCAACGACAAGCAGAGTCCAATGCCTTCTATTCATAAACCTCCAATATCACTCAGCCTTGCAGAGCTTGCGGCAGTGGATACCTGGATGTATTTGCGCGAAGGAATAGATGCTCCGTCGTTTGAAGAGATCGTAAAGTCGTACGAGAAGTTTGTTCCAGAAGCAGATCGTCCTAAGCAGGCAGATGAAAAGCCTGCTGGAGCCACATCGCTGATGGCGGATGGAACAGAGCCGATTGACCAGATTTTTGCCAAAGGACAATGCATTTCTTGTCATACGATCCCTGGTATCCCAGGAGCGGTGGGCACCATCGGGCCTAAACTGGAAGAAGGGACAACAGCTCCGCAGCGTATTAAGGATCCCACTTATAAGGGAACAGCCAAGTCACCTGCCGAATACATTATGGAGTCTATCGTAGACCCCAGTGCCTATGTGGTGAAGCCGTTCCCAGATAACACGATGCCCAAAGTCTTTGGACAAAAGCTGAGTGCTGGCGCATTGAAAAAAATTGTCGATTATTTGTCTCAGGTGAAAACCGGAGCGCCTCCACCAAAAATATAGTAGCCTCCGAGTGTCTGTCATGCGGAGAGTAAAGGGAGTTTGCCGATGAAAGCGTTGATGTCGCTCGGTGCCCTGATCGGAGTGGCTGGTCTTCTCCTTCTGGGCGGAATGGTTCTTGATGTCGTCCCTTCAACCTACATACGGTTGGTGGAAGGCTACATGCCGATTCAAATGCTACTCGAAGTGGCATGCTATGTGATCGGCTTTACGGGATTGAGCTATACATTGAATGCCATGGGTATGGCTATTCCACGGTTTTGGCAGGGCATCGGTTTCTGGGTATTTTTTCTGCTGTATCTAAAGTACCGTATGTACCCGCCTATCCCATTCAGCGTGCGAGCAATGTATGGCACAGTGTCATTGGTAGCAGTCTTCATGTGGGTCTCCGCTAGTGAAGAGGATTGGCAGAAGTTTAAGCAACCCATCATGAACGTTCTTGATGCTCAGACGGGGGGGAACCGGATCTTACGGTATCTCTATCTTGTGCTCCTGCCCATCCTCATCGGTGGATTTTCATTTAATGCCATGATGCCAAAGTCAGAGGAACCAATCGAGTTACGAACGGTGCACCCAGCACCACCTGCGAGCACTAAGGTCCACGGGAAGACCTATACATTACAGACCTCTCAGAATCCCTATCGTGTCAATCCCGAAGGGAAATACGATCAAGAGTTTTCCAATGCCAATATTGTTGAGCAGGGTATGGGGCGTTTGATGAAGCCCAATGCCAACCCCTGGGATGATAAGAATCAGGGGTATTTGAAGTATGTTCGAGAAGGTGGTGAGATATTCTTTCAGAACTGTCATTTTTGTCATGGTGACAATTTGAATGGACGAGGACTCCACGCCTTTGCCTTCAATCCAATTCCAGCGAACTTTACCGATCCAGGTACCATCGCACAGCTGCAAGAAACCTTTATCTTCTGGCGTGTTTCGAAAGGTGGGATTGGGTTGCCCAACGAAGGCTTCCCTTGGGCCTCAGTTATGCCGCCCTGGGAGCAACACCTGACCGTGGATGAAATTTGGAAGGTTGTTTTGTTTGAATATTGGCACACCGGCTACTATCCGCGAACTTGGGATTAGTCGCCATATTCCTTAGAATGCCAAACCAGACATAATGAAGATTATGAGGCCAAACATGATGGACAGTATAACTCAGAAGGCCGGGATTATCGCGGCTGCTGCCTTCGGAGTAGTTCTAGTATCGAGTGCAGGGTATTCGTCAGTTTCTGCTCAAGGGCTTCCCGAGGGCTTTAAAAAAGGCGATCTTTCGCCTGCGCCATCAGCGGAAATGATTGAAGCAGGGAAGCGAGTCTATTTCACCAAGTGCGTGTGGTGTCACGGAGTAGATGGAGCCGGTGATGGACCTGGAGCCGACCGGCTTTGGCCACGCCCGCGGAATTTCAATCAAGGCACATTCAAAATTCGCCATACGGCAAGCGGCGAACTCCCACTCTTCGATGCTAAGAAGCCTATAGCTGGGCAAAATGATCTGTTTGAAACGGTTACGCATGGATTGCCTGGTTCTGCCATGCCACCTTGGGAAGGTATTTTGAGCGAGGAACAGCGCCTACAAGTCCTCTCTTTTGTTACGACCGAACTCGTCAAGGACCGAAAGTTTACCGATAAGCAGTCAGAAACACAGACCATTTTACAACTAGCTGAACTTAAGCCTAAACCCGCCACTGACGAAAGTAAGAAGCGGGGTGCCGAGTTGATCGTAGAGAAAAAGTGTGTGGAATGTCATGGAATGGAAGGGCGTGGGGATGGAAACGCCTTCAATTTAAAAGATGACTGGGGTTTCTCGATCCAACCAGCCAATTGGCATAAGTGCTGGAACTTCAGGGGGAGTCGTCAAGATCCGTACAATGTTGCGAACATCTTCCGTACTTTTTCTACAGGTGTAAATGGCACACCGATGCCATCGTTTGCAGATAACACGACCGTCGATGAACGGTGGGATATCGCCAACTTTGTCAGTTCGCTGTGTGAAAGGGATCCACTGGGTAATCCACTGCCCATTGATCCATTAACCGATAAGCCTAAAATCAACTTCGTCATCCCTTCAGATCTCGTCGAGGGGGAAATCCCGGCTGAGATCGAACATGAGGCCTGGCAAAAGGCTCCAAAACGACTTGTGGCGATGGGGGGACAGATCACCCATAAGCCAAGGAACTTTGTTAATCGAATCGATGATATCTGGGTTCGGTCGCTCTACAATGACAAATATATTGTCTATCTCCTTGAGTGGGATGATCGAACGAAGAGTGTCGCCGAAGGGAAGCTCCCTTGGGCTCCAACCCAGGTCAATATCGATGTGAAAGAGCAGGACCCCAAGACCGGCGAGGAGGGGTCCATCGCGATGAAACAAAACAATTACGCGGTCTACAACGACGCAATTGCCATTGAGACGGCGGTGAAGTGGAAAGAATTACCGGCTCCAATTAAGCCTCGCTATCTCTTTGGGACGAACGACCAATACCCCATGGATATCGTGAAGTGGGAAGCTGACGGCTCCCTTCGTGCTTTTAAAGGTACAGGCTGGGATAAGGATTTTGAAGAGCGCGATAATTACGAAGAGGCCATGAAGCTCGTAAAGAGCGAATGGAAGAATGGTCGTTGGTATGTCATGATTCAGCGGCCTGTAGGAAATAAGAAGGACCAGGATTATGACGAAGACACCTTTTTTGAGGTTGGACAGTATATTCCTACCGTCTTCTTTGCCTGGGACGGTCATAATGGAGATGCAGGACGAAAGATGGCTGTGTCCGCATTTTACTACACCTTTATGAATCCACCGGTTCCTCAGGAAACGTACATCTATCCAGTTGTTATCGCTGTCGGAGTGGTGCTGCTGGAGGGTTGGGTTCTGACCCGTCGCGCAAACAGGAAAAAAGGGAAGACGCTGTAGCGTTTCATAACGACACGCTTCAGTGCAGCAAGAGGATGGAGGGGGTGGGGAAACCTACCCCCTCTTTTTTTTAGACAGGTTGCGTTCTTATGATCACTGACGTGACAGGTGTTCTACTGGCTGGCGGGAAAAGTAGGAGGATGGGAGAAGACAAGCGATTCATCCTTGTCGGTCAGGAGACTCTCTTTGATCGGAGCTTGACGGTTCTCCGTGAATTGTTTGAGGCAGTATGTGTCGTCATCGCTCAAGATAGTCCGCCCCTACAAGCGGAAGTGCCGGTGGTCCGTGATCTCATTCCAGACAGTGGGAGCCTTGGTGGATTGTACACGGGGCTTCGACTGGCCAAGACCCAACATATCTTCGTCGTGGCCTGTGATATGCCATTTCTCAGCCCACATGTCATACGGCATATGGTTCAACTGAAGGATTCAGCTGATATTGTCATCAGTCGGTGGGCGACTCGTCTTCAGCCAACCCATGCGGTCTATGGCCGAAACTGCCTTCCAGTTATTGAGGAAATGATGACCCTCCATAATAGGAAGATTCACAGTATGGTGAGTCATCCTGCCCTTCGCGTCTGTATGGTTCCCGAAGTGGAGATCAGGCAGATTGATCCTGATGGGCGCTCCATGTTCAACATCAATAGGCCGTCGGATGTGGAACAGGCTCGATCAGTGTGTGATCCTGGTACTGAGATTGGGTCGTAGTGTGTAGGCCTGACAGGTGAAACGTACCCTCCTTATTATTCATCCGGGTGCACTTGGGGATGTCCTGCTGGCTGTCCCAGCAATAAGGCGTCTGAGTCTGAATTTTCCCCAGCATGAGGTTGTGCTCATAGCTGCTGCCGCCGTGAGCCGGCTCCTATTGGAATGTGGAGTGATTAGCGATTGGCTCCCCTTAGAAGGGCACGCATGTCTAGGGCTCTTTTCAGGGGCTTCATCTATTTCCAAGGAGTTATATTCCTGCGTGAATCGCTGTGATCGAGCTGTGGTTTGGATGGAAGATAAAGAAGGCGTGCTTGGTTCTTTCTTCCAGGAATTTGGTGTCGCGAACGTTCAGATTCAGTCACCATTTTCAAAGGGATTGCGTGCAAGGCATCAGAGCAACCGTTTTCTTGAGACGCTGAGTGAACCGACCAGAGATAGTGTATCGGAGAGCACGGTACAGGTTCCCCCGCATCTCTTGGAGCGGGGGAAGGACATTCTTGACGCGCTGAGGATTTCCCAGGAGCAATCGCTGGTTGTTGTGCATCCGGGGAGTGGAAGCGTTCATAAGCGACTTGAGCCCAGAAGAATGGCCTCGCTGATTGAACGGTTGTGGCAGGAGGGGATGTATCCCCTCATCTTGGAGGGACCGGCTGATCTGGATGCCGTAGGGCAGGCACTGCACTTTGTGAGTCGGCCAACTCTTGTGCTCAGAGACCTTGCTCTGTCGCAGCTGGCAGGAGTGTTTGCGCAAGTGGCCTTGTATATCGGCCATGATTCAGGTGTGACTCACTTGTCTGCTTTGTTGGGTGTGCCGACCATCGCTCTATTCGGTCCTACGGACTACCATCGCTGGGCACCTCAGGGTCATCATGTGACAATCCTTCGAGGTTCTCCCTGTATCTGTGACTCGTGGGCTACCGTTAAAATGTGTGAGGGGAAGCCCTGTCTTCAAGTGCCGATCGAAAAGATTCTGATAGCATCGGGACTTGCGATACGGATGGCGAGTAGTGCAAACCCTCGTTATTCCACGTGAACCGCCTTGTCTCTGCCCAATTCCATATGATAGATTAACGAGCTAATTTCCTTTTTTGGTAAGGACTTAGAGAAATTATTGTGTCTCAAGGATTTGTGCAAGAGCGGGTCACAACGGCCCTACTTGGCGCCCTCAATGGCGCGAGGCAAAAGGGGCAATTGAAGACGGCGGCTTGGCCCACGCTGAGTCTTGATGCGCCCAAACGGCCAGAATGGGGCGATCTCGCTTCCACGGTCGCCATGTCATTAGCCTCCTCTGAGCACAAGGCACCTCATGATATTGCCCAGATCATCCTAGAAAATATTCCTCAGCGAGAGCAGCTGTTTGATCGTGTTGAAATTGTTCGTCCCGGTTTTTTGAATTTGACGGTTAAACCGGCTCTCTGGCAGGAGGTTCTTCGTGAAGTTGAGTTGCAGGGGGCTCGTTATGGCCGGACAGCTGTCGGGGCCGGCCGTCGAGTGTTGGTTGAGTATGTGAGCGCTAATCCGACCGGGCCGTTGCATGTTGGCCATGGCAGGGGGGCGGCGGTCGGGCAGGCGGTCGTTCGATTGCTGGATGCGATCGGATACGATGTCGTGGGCGAGTACTATATCAACGACGCAGGTCGCCAGATGAAATTGTTGGGCGCGTCCGTGTATGCCCGTTACCAGGAGTTGTCAGGGCAGACTATCGCGTTTCCTGAGGATGGTTATCATGGTTCCTACATCACATCGCTGGCACAGCAGCTCAAGGAGGAACTCGACCGAGTCGCAGGTGAACTGACTCCTGCTGACCTTGAAGCTCGCTGCCGATCCCTTGCCTATCAGAAACTGCTGGGACTCATCCGTGACGATCTTAGGTCCTTTGGAATCGAGATCCAATCCTGGTTCAGCGAAACGTCGCTTCTAGAGTCCAAAGCTATCGAATTGGCTCTGGAAGAATTGAAAACCCGCGACCTCCTATTCCAAGAGGATGGTGCCTGGTGGTTTCGGGCATCCACGTATGGTGACGAAAAAGACCGTGTCGTCAAGAAGCAGGACGGTGAGTATACGTACTTGGCCTCTGATATCGCCTACCATCATGACAAGCTGAGGCGTGGCTACGATCTGCTGGTCGATGTCTTCGGTGCCGACCACCATGGGTATATCCCGCGCATGCAAGCCGTCATGCAGGCCTATGGACATCCCAAAGATCGTCTCCATGTCGTGCTGGTCCAGTTGGTGAAGCTGCTGCGAGATGGAGTCGAAGTGAAGATGTCCAAGCGGACCGGGGAATTCATCACGATGCGGGAAGTCCTGGATGAGGTCGGAGCGGACGCTGCGAATTTCTATTTTCTCATGCGCGACTCCAATACGCATTTGGAGTTCGATCTGGAGTTGGCGAAGCAACGGTCCGCCGACAACCCGGTGTACTACGTTCAATATGCCCACGCGAGGATTTGCAGCCTGTGGCGTGTCGCAGCTGCCCGAGGGGTTACCCGGCCATCTGCGGAGGCGGCGGATCTGACAGTGTTAATGGATCCCGATGAATTAGGGTTGATCAAGAAGCTGTCCTCTTACCCTGAAGTCATCCAGGCGAGTGCTCTGGCTTTTGAGCCGCACCGTGTGACGTACTACCTTCAACAATTGGCGGCGCTTCTCCATACGTTTTATAACAAACACCGTGTGTTGCCTCCCGAACTTGATCAGGAGAACAAGGAGTCGGCCTCTACTGAAGTGCTCACAGTCAAACGGACGGCGGCGCGACTGGTTTTGATGGGGGCGGTCCAGCAGGTTCTTCGGAATGGACTCAATGTGCTCGGCATCTCAGCGCCGGAGCACATGTAGCAGGTCAGACCTCGTAGAAGATGATACAGTACCAAGTTCAACAATCCGATCGGCACTCCAAAGGCCGCGTCGGCCTGCTCACGACCGGCCATGCAGAGGTCGAAACACCGGCCTTCATGCCAGTGGGCTCGTTGGGTCCCGTCAAGGGGCTCGAACCGGAGGATCTGCAGAATCTTGGGTTTCGACTTATCCTCAATAATGCCTATCACCTGTACTTGCGTCCTGGTCATAAGATTGTGGCCGACATGGGGGGGCTTCATGCCTTCACCGGATGGCCGGGAGCGATCCTCACCGACAGCGGGGGATTTCAGATTTTTAGTTTAGCGAAGTTGTGCGAGATTACCGACGAAGGCGTCACGTTTCAATCGCACATCGATGGCTCGACGCACTTCGTGACGCCAGAAAAGGCGATCGAAATTGAAGAGGCGTTGGGTGCCGATATCATCATGGTGCTTGATCAATGTGTGGCGTTGCCTGCCGATCGAGCGATCATCCAGGATGGTGTGCGCCGAACTCAGCTCTGGGCTGAGCGCTGTCAGGCAAGCCGGCGACGAACGGACCAGGCCTTGTTTGGTATCGTTCAGGGTGGATTGGAACCGGACTTGCGGGTCGCCTCGGCGAGGGAGCTCGTGAAATTGGGGTTCGACGGCTATGCGGTCGGCGGGCTGTCGGTCGGAGAAGGGAAGCCCGACATGTATGCGATGCTTGATGTGACAGTTCCGGAGTTACCGGCAAGCAAGCCTCGGTATCTTATGGGGGTCGGACATCCGGACGATCTGCTTGAAGGGGTGGCCCGGGGTATCGATCTCTTCGATTGTGTCGTCCCCTCGCGTCATGGCCGAACAGGCTCTCTGTTTACACGCACCGGTCGGGTTGTCATCAAGCAAGCACAGTATGCGGAGGATGAACGACCGATCGATCCTGAGTGCACCTGTCCGGTATGCCGTCGATACTCACGGGCCTATTTGCACCACTTGTTTAGGGTCAAGGAAATGCTGGGAGCCCGGCTCAACACGATTCATAACTTATGGTATTTTTCCGAATTGATGCGCCAAATACGAGAAGCCTTGCGAGAGGGAAGGTTTCCTGAATTTCGAGACGCATTTTATCAGAACCACACCCGACAGGCGGCCATGGCTGGTCTAGCGGAGTGTGAAGAACCGTGTGGGAAATTGGATGGGAACGGTCACATATAGAAGAAGGGGATTGGCTTGATGTTGATGGAATCGATTGCATGGGCTGAGGGGACGAGCGGGGGCGTGGCATCTGTCACTGGAGGGACGAGCGGGATGTTATCGTTGCTCCCGTTCCTCTTGATCTTTGTTATTTTTTATTTTCTTCTGATCCGGCCTCAACAGAAGAAGCAAAAGCAGCAGCAGTCCTTGTTGGACGCCTTGAAGAAGGGCGACAAAGTGATCACGACGTCAGGAATCTGGGGCACCATCACCAACATTGGGAAAGAGACGGTGACCTTGCAGATTGCCGATAATACCAAGATCAAAATGCAGCGCGAGAATGTTGGGCGCGTGCGTGGCGAAGAAGAAGATAAAGACAAGGACAAAGATAAGGACAAGGACAAAGACGCGTAGTTCACACGGGATAAGGGGTCACGGACGACATGAAAAAGGTAAGTGGGCGGCTCTGGTTATTAACACTGGTCATCTTGGTATCGGTGGTGGCCTTTCTCCCGTCCTATCAGCCGGTATATCAAGCCTTGCCGGGCTGGCTGAAGGCAGTGCTCCCGAACAAAGGGATTACCTTGGGGCTGGATTTGCAGGGCGGCATCCATATGGTTCTGGAGGTGGACGAGGATCGCGCCGTGGAGATCGCGGTTGACCGTTCCGTCACCGCGCTGCAGGATCTCATGACCGAAAAGAAACTCGCGGTCGATTCAGTCAAGCGAATCGGACATGAGCAGATTGTGATTCAGCTGCAGAATGCCGATACGAAGGCCTCCGCCCAGAAACTGATTGATGATTTCCCCATGTTTGTCGAGAAGGAGTCGGCGGGGTCAACGAATAGCCTGGTGTGGGAGCTTCGTGAGCTAGAAACCAAACGCATCAAGGATTCCGCTATCAACCAGGCGCTGGAAACCATCCGGAACCGCATCGATCAGTTTGGCGTCGCGGAGCCGATCGTTCAGCGCCAAGGGTTGAAGCAAATTATTGTGCAGTTGCCCGGTGTCAAGGATCCGAAACGTGCCAAGGGTCTGATTAAGGAGACGGCGCTGCTCGAGTTCAAAATGTTGGACGAAGACCTCCACCTCGATCTCCCGGTGCGTGTTCCGAAAGACAAAGAAGCCGAGGTGCTTCAGCAGTTTGCCGGAAAACTTCCGGAGAGCGACCAGATTTTATTCGAGCGAATGGTCGACAAGGACACGGGTGTCGAGTTTCGCATGCCCTATGTCGTCAAGAAGCGGGTCATGTTGACCGGTGACGTGCTGAGCGATGCACGTGTTGCCATTGGTCAATTCAACGATGCCTATGTGTCCATCACGTTTGACTCCAAGGGGGGGCAGGAATTCGAACGGATTACGAGCGAGAACGTCAAGAAGCGTATGGCCGTCGTCCTGGATAACACCATCTACTCGGCGCCGGTTATCCAGGAACGTATTTCAGGGGGACGTGCGCAGATTACCGGGACGTTTACCACCCAGGAGGCCAATGATTTGGCGATTGTTCTCCGGGCCGGTGCGCTCCCGGCACCGCTGAAGATCGTGCAGGATCTTACGGTCGGGCCGTCCCTCGGCCAAGATTCTATCGATAAGGGGATCAAGGCTACGCTCATCGCCGGGACGATGGTGGTGATTTTCATGATCGTCTACTACCGTCTGTCCGGACTGATCGCGGACTTTGCCTTGGTATTGAATTTGGTGTGCCTGATGGGGGCCCTCTCCGCCGTGACCGCCACGTTGACCCTGCCAGGAATCGCCGGTATCGTGCTCACGATTGGAATGGGTGTCGATTCGAACGTCTTGATTTTTGAGCGAATTCGCGAAGAGCTGCGTGGCGGAAAGGCGGCGCGATCTGCCATCGATGCTGGTTACGACAAGGCGCTCTTGACGATTATCGATTCGCACGTGACGACGCTGATCACCGGAGTCGCCCTGTTTCTCTTTGGGACTGGGCCGATCAAGGGATTTGCCGTGACGCTGTGCCTAGGGATTGCCATCAATCTCTTCACGGCATTGATCGGGACAAAAGTCATTTTTGATCTGTTGTATCATCGACGAAAAGTCGAGGCGTTGAGCATCTAACCATGAAGCCATCAGCGATGACTATTCATGGAGAAGCTCAGGGTTATCAAAAGGGAGTGCGCATGTTAGAGATTCTTGGGAAGACCAACTTTGACTTCATGGGCAAGCGCACGTTCGCGTTTCTCTTTTCTGGCGTGATGGTCTTGCTCGGGCTCATCGCACTGGTCCAGATTGCGCGAGGTTCTGCCAATCTGGGCATCGACTTTTCTGGTGGGACAGCTGTTCAGCTCAAGTTTGAGCAGATGGTCCGGATCGATGAGGCCCGTAAGGCCCTGCAGAGCAACGGCCTGGGTGATGCGGAGCTGCAGGAATTCGGACAGGATAACAAGCTCCTCATCCGGGTGAAGACCTCCACGACGATCGAAGAAAAGATAGCCGAACGTGTGGTGGGAGTCTTCTCCAAGGAGTTCCCGAACAACAAGTTCGTGGTTGATTCCACCACTGAGATCGGACCAACCATCGGGAAGAAGCTTCAGGAAGATGCGCTCGTCGCGATCGTCGTCTCATTTGTGGGCATTATTCTGTACATTGCGGCACGATTCGAACTTCGTTTTGGCGTTGCGGCCGCGCTGGCGACGTTTCATGATGTCTTGGCTGTGGTCGGGGCGTTCTATCTCCTGGACAAAGAAATTACGCTTCTGATCGTGACGGCACTCTTGACGCTGGCTGGATATTCATTAACCGACACAGTGGTGGTATTCGATCGGATCAGAGAGAATTTAAAATCGCGCCGTCGGGAAAGCGAAGAAGCGACGATCAACACCGCCGTCAATCAGGTCTTGAGCCGTACCATCGTCACCAGTTTGACGGTCGTACTCGTCCTGATTCCCCTGACTTTGGCAGGAGGAGAAGTTCTGCACGATTTCTCACTGGCCCTGCTCTGGGGTGTGATTTTCGGCACCTATTCCTCGGTCTTCGTGGCCAGTCCACTCTTGCTCTTGTGGCCGGGAGCCTCGGGTCGCCTCTTGAAACGCAGCTGAGGGGAATGCTGGAATAGAGGGTCGCGCATCGCCCGTCTGTCCCGTCCTATGGCTGGTGCGTGGTGGGTCGGCTGCATTCTGAACGTCGACCTCCAACAGGAACGTTCCTCGAATGGAAGCCTAGTTTCCACGTCTCTGTGGTATAGCCATGACACTCTGGAGCCGGTCTCACAGTCTCCAGCAGAAGACCATCGCGGCGATCGTGATGGTCGGTCTCCTGCCGCTGACCCTCATGCTTGCCCTCATTTATGTCGAAGAACGACGCGCCCTGCAGGAGTCGACGGGGACGAATTTCAAAGAAGTGGCCGTCGAGGCCGCCCGCCGGATCGAAATGCATGTTACGCGGGGTATGAACGAGGCCCAACAACTCGCGACCGCGCCCTTTCTTCGCACCGCCGTTTTGGAAGCCAACCGAACGTACGAGGGCAAAGACGCTCAGAGCATTTCGGACATCATCCAGGGTTGGCAACAGCGATGGAGGCAGCGAGACAAGCGAAGCGAATTCCCCCTCTTCGTTAACCGGATTGTCACCAATTATTTGATTCGATGGCACGAGATTCGAAAGTCAGACTATGTCGGCATCTTGGTGACCGATGGACAGGGAGCGTTGGTGGTCAGTTCGATTCCCCAGGTCGAATATTCTTATGCCAAGACCGCCTGGTGGCAGGCCGTGGTAAAAGGCGGCAGCCAGCATCCTTATGTGGGTGAAATCGCCTTCGACCCAGCGTTTGGGACTCACGTCGTCATCGTCGCTGCACCGATTTTGGATGATCAACATCGGGTGGTGGTCGGCGCCGTGACGATCCTTCTTCGGCGTGACACATTGTTTCAGTCCATTGCTGAGGGTTCGTTCGGCGTGACAGGCCATGCCATGTTGTTCACCTCGGACGGGGGTGTTGTGATTTGTCCTGTGCTTCCGCCAGAAGCCCACTCGATCGATTCTGAATTGATCAGTACGCTGGGGGCTCCGAAGCCAGGATGGGCAGTGGCCGCTGACGACTCGCACGGAAACAAGCGCGCCCTGATCGGGTTTGCACCGGTACGGTTTGCCGATCAGCTTGCAATAGGCAGTATTGGTGGGAGGCGCTGGATTACAGTAGTTCGCCAAGATCCATCAGAGACTTTTGCCCCACTGGGGGAGTTGATGGTCAAGGTCTTGTTATTTGGCATGATGGTGTTAGTCGTGCTCTCTGTAACAGGAGTGATCGTCGCCCGCCGAATCGTTCGACCGATCCGGATGTTGCATGATGGTGTCCATCAGATCGGGAGCGGACGCTTAGAGCAAAGACTGGAGATCAAGACTGGTGACGAAATTGAACGATTGGCTCAAGCGTTCAATCAAATGGCGAGCAATCTGCAACGCTCATTCAGGCAGATCGAACAGCAGATGACAGAGGTTCGACAGTTAGAAGAGAAGTATCGGGATTTGATCGAACATGCACCGGAAATGATCTGTCAATTTGATCGAGATGGTCGGCTGGTCCATGTCAATAAAACCGGCCTCGATAAGCTCGGATATACCCATGACGAAGTGTGGGGGATGAAGCTTTTTGACCTCGTTCCGACCGGACAGGAATCACAGGTGTCCCACTTTCTGGAGCAGCTGGCTTGTTTGGGGCAGGCCGCAATCGAAACGATGCTGTTGGCAAAAGATCACCGACCGATCGACGTGGAAATTCATGCGACGGCACTCTTCGATCAAGCACGAGGGGGACTGGTCCACTCTCGTGCGTTCGTTCGAGATGTGACCGAACGGCGCCAGTTAGAGCAGGAACTTCAGCGGTACACGATTGGGCTTGAGCAGGCGGTGTCGGAGCGTACACAGCAGCTGACAGCATCGCAAGCCCGCTATAAGTCCCTTTTCGATTTCGTCGCTGATTCGGTGTTTATGGTGAGTGCGACGGGGGCTGTCGTGGCCGTCAATGAACGGGAACAACACGTACTGGGCTATGCCGAGTCGGAGATCGTCGGGAAGAGCGTTCTCAATATCGTCCCGGACGCGCACCACCGAGCCTTCACAGGCTGGTTGTGCGATGTCAGTACGGAGCAACGGCAGGTCACCACTCAGGAAATGACGGTGTACCATGCCGATCGCCATGAGATCCCGGTGGAAATGGACTTGATTCGCGTCGATGGGACGGAACAATTGCTGGTGATGGTGCAGCTTCGCGATATTACTGATCGGAAAAAGCTCGAGCGTCAACTGCAATCATACCGAGAAGATCTTGAACTGAACGTGAGAGAACGCACAAGAGAGATCGAAGAGACCAAGCAGTACTTGGAAAATTTGCTCGAGAATGCCAACGACGTCATTTATACACTCGATCTGGATCAGCAGTTTACCTATGTCAACAGTAAGGTCAATGTGTGGGGCTATCGCAAGGATGATTTGATCGGACGGCCGTATCTCTCACTGCTCTCCCGGCGTCATCGGGGACGACGTCTCAAGAGTACGCTGGATATCGGGGCCAAGCAGGTGTACGAGGTCGAAGTCGTGACTCGGCTGGGTGAAGTGCGTGCCGTCATGGTCAGTGTCTCTCCTCTTCAAGGGGCCGACGGGGAGATTCTTGGAGTGCTTGGCATCGCGCGTGACATGACGGAGACCAAGAAGCTGGAGCGACAGATTCGCAATGCGGAAAAACTGGCCTCAATTGGCCAACTGGCAGCGGGGGTGGCCCATGAAATCAACAATCCTCTCGGAGGAATCCTGAATTGTCTCTACAACCTTCGAAAGGGGACCCTTTCCCCGGCACGTCAAGAGGAATATTGGACTTCCATGGAACATGGCGTCCGTCGTGTTCAAAAGATTGTTCGGCAGTTGCTCGATTTTTCACAGCAGCACGAACCAGCTTTCAGCCCGGCTGATATCAATCGAATCGTCGGCCAAGTGTTAGGGCTAACCACGCATCTCTTTGCCTCCAATCGCATTCATTTGGAAACATTTCCAACCCATGACTTACCCAGTGTGATGGTTGATCGGCATATGATCGAACAAGTCTTGATGAATTTGATCTTGAACGCCGTGCAGGCCATGAGAAATGGCGGAGTGCTGACGATCAGGACTTCCGTGGCTGAGGGCATTTGCCGAGTCGAGGTGAGCGATACGGGGTCTGGCATTCCTGCATCGGTGCTCCCACGGATCTTTGATCCCTTCTTCACGACCAAAGGGGAAGGAGAGGGGACGGGGCTTGGTCTCTCGGTCAACCTTGGTATCGTGGAGCGGCATGGCGGAAAAATTTTAGTCGAGAGCGAAGTTGGAAAAGGAACGACGTTCACGCTGTGCCTGCCCGTGTCACGAGACCGTTCCTTTGCGGAGAGGGAAACATGAAAGGGTTGACTGTTCTGCTGGTCGACGATGAGCCCTTGATGCGTCTTTCCATGATGGATGCGTTGGAGGCTGTTGGTTGCGAGGTTCAGGCGGCTTCCACTGGCACGGAAGGGCTCGAAGCGATACACGAGAAGACCTATGACGTGGTGATCACCGACCTGCGATTGCCGGGTGTGGATGGGTTGACTGTGCTTCAGACGGCCAAAGGTAAAGAGCCTCAGACCGAGGTGCTCGTGATTACCGCACATGGATCAGTCGAAACGGCTGTTGAGGCGATGAAGCTGGGGGCGTTTGACTACATCACGAAGCCATTCCAGATGGACGAATTACTGCTGATCGTTGAGCGGGTCGGTGGCATGATCGCGCTCCGTCGGGAGAATCAGGATCTCAAACATCAGCTCGAGGACAAGTTCTGCTTCAATGGCATTTTAGGGGCGAACAGTCAGATGCGCGGTGTACTGGACAAGATCAAGCTCGTGGCTGAGACCGATTCCACCGTCCTGATCGTGGGGGAGAGTGGAACAGGCAAGGAACTTGTCGCCAACGCGCTGCATCAGAACAGCCCGCGGAAAGGGTATCCGCTGATCAAAGTCAGCTGCGCCGCGTTGCCGGAGACACTGCTGGAAGCGGAACTCTTCGGCCACGAGAAAGGGGCCTTTACGGGCGCGTTACGCCAGCGACGCGGGCGATTCGAAATGGCGAATCGAGGGACCTTGTTCCTTGACGAAATCGGCGAAATCTCGTCCGTAGTACAGGTGAAACTTTTGCGCGCCCTGCAGGAACGTACCTTCGAACGGGTCGGGAGCAATGAGCCGATCGAAACGGATGTGCGACTTGTGTGCGCCACACAGAAAGACCTACGCAAAGAGGTGGCACAGGGTCGGTTCCGCGAAGACCTCTTTTATCGGCTCAACGTCGTGCCGATCATCGTTCCGCCGCTCAGACAACGGCAAGAAGATATTCTGGTCATCGCCGAGTACGTCCTCGAAACATGTTCGCTGAAACTGAACAAACAACTGCCTGGGTTTTCCCAGCAGGCGCGGGAATTGTTGCTCCGCTATTCCTATCCGGGAAATGTGCGAGAGTTGGAAAATATGGTTGAGCGGGCCGTGGCGCTTGGACGGGACAGAACGACGGTGCAGCCGGCTGACCTCTGTGGATTTCAATCCTGCCCATATCTGGGGGGTGCTCCACAGGAATCTTGCGGCTTCTGCGGTGAAGGTTTGACCGGAGGGAAGAAGAAGAAGGATATGTCCCTCACCTCACTTGCCACTGCACGAGAAGGCTTCGAAAAGGACTATATTGTTTCCGTGTTGGAGCGCGTGGATGGGAGTCGAACGACGGCATCGAAAATTTTGGGGCTGTCCCGAAAGGCGCTCTGGGAAAAGTGTAAACGCTACGGCATTCCTTCAGCGCATCGCGAGGTCGAAGAAACGGAAAGCTGACGATGTCTGAGCTGCCCACACGTGTGCGTTTGGCGATGAGTGTACCGGGCGGACGCTGCCACTAATGGCAAGGAGGGAGATCCGATGAAACGACTAGGAATGATGTGGTGCCTGTGCCTGATGGCTGTGCTGCCAGGATGTGTGGGCGGAGGAGAAAAGGCAGAAATCAAGGAAGACCGGCTGACCGTGGGGACAGTGCAGGGTGAGGTCAAAGTCGGCATGCCGGCCTCTCGAGTTGCTGAACTGCTAGGCAGCCCCAACATCGTCACGACCGATGAGAAACGACGAGAAGTCTGGATCTACGATAAGGTATCTAGCGATCGAGTCGATACGGCGAGCTCATCATTTGCCGGGATCATCATCCTTGGTGCGGCGTCACGGAATAGCTCCAGTTCTCAGCGCCAACGCACGCTGACCATCATTATCAAGTACGACGAAGATAAAATGGTCCGAGACTTTGCCTATAACGCCACACAGTTTTAACAGGATGCGGGAAACGTCCGCCAGCGGCGTTCTCGCCTCGCTCAGAGGCTCAACGTACGGCTTGATCAGACGCCTGTTTAGACAGGCGATGGGTGGGCGGGTGAAAACAGTCTACGCGTCGCTTCTTCGCTCGCTGTGGCCTTGCCGGATGGAATTGTTGCGCATTCTGCATGGCGATTCAACGCTGTCTCGCACCTCGATATTCATGACGGATTCCGTAGTGAGCATAAGTTTTTCCACAGCCTATTAGGGAGTGTCGGTGGAATGATGCCACGATGGAGTGTCGCGGCAAGTACGATCGTGATGGCGATGGGGTTGATGGGCTGTGTCGCCCAGACGCACCCGCAGGACCTCTTTCAGCTGCAGGAAGAGAGCCTGCGGAACAGGGCGATGCAAACCCGTGTGTTTGAGACCAAAGATGAAGCCGAACTTCTCTCTGCCTCGGCAGCGGTGCTCCAAGATGTGGGGTTTCAGATTGAAGAGAGTGTGCGTGAGGTGGGATTTTTGCGTGCGGCGAAGGAGCGGAGCGCCAGGGAATATGGGCAGGATATCAGCCGCTTTGGGATCTTTGTACTGAGCACCGGATTGATCTTCGTTCAGCAACCTCCAATCATTATTGCCGTCGATCTGCATCAAAAAATCGCTGCGACGTTGGTGACTCGTCCCATCAATGCCGACGCCACGCGGCAGGAAGTCCGGGTGGTCTTTTACCGGGTCGTCTGGAAGGGGGACGGATCGGCAGGGAATCAGTCGATTGCACCGGGAGAACAGCGAATGGAAATGTTACGCGATCCGGTCATGTACCAGACCTTTTTTGCAAAACTGTCCAAGGCGGTATTTCTCGAACCGTTTGCACTCTAAGTATGAGGTCATGATGCGCCACCGTGTCGTTGGGGCTCTCATTGCGTGGGTTGTCGTTGCCATAACCTTCGGCTGTACCCCTCCACAGCCTACTCCGGACTTGCTTGCGCCGACCGACGCACAGATGAAGATTCGGAGCATCCAAACTCGTTCGTTTGATGTGAAGGATCGACAGACGGCGATGCGTGGCGTGATTGCCGCATTGCAGGATCTTGGCTTCATTATCGAACGGGCGAATGAGTCGCTGGGGCTGATCACGGCCGCACGTTTTGCCGAGCCGAACTTTTATGACATTGTGGGGATCAGTGTGACGATCCGTTCTGAAACCGATGGGCGAACGACGATCCGTGCGAATGCCATCTATAATAATAAGCCGATTGAAGATCCCAAGGTCTACCAGAATTTCTTCGCCACACTGGAACGATCACTGTTCGTTGCCAAGCAATGAGTCGAGCGGGTATGGCCGCCATGAAACGAGATCGAGACAGCTCCTCGACGTCGAGCGGTAGGCGCCGGGTGCAGCTTGCAATCAGTGGTCTGTTCTGTCTCCTCTTGCAAGGCTGCCCGATGCCCTATGAATTGCGACATCACAATCAATGGGACTCGCGCGATCAAATCTGGCTCTCCGATGAAAGTCAGGTCAAAATTCGATCCGCCCAGTCGCGGGTGTTCGATACCACCGACCGACAACGGATGCTGAGCGTCATCCTGGCCACTCTGCAAGACCTGGATTTCAAGGTAGAGGTCCTCGACGAAGAACTGGGAATCGTGTCCGGACGGAAATATGTCGAGACCGAGCAGGTCTATGGTGGAGATGTGAGCTATGTGTGGTATCAACCTGATGCACTCTTGGTGCTCAACCGCAATTACCGAACATGGGGCCCGTTCTATAACCGGAGCAATTTAGTGCGTGTTACGGTGACGGTCCGTAAGCGGAACGAGACTCAACTGGTCGTACGCGCGAGCGCACAGTTTTACCTTCGCGCCGTGGAGGAGCCGGATCTTTATCAACAGTTCTTCCGTACGGTGGAACAAGCGCTTTTTCTCCAAGGACAATCAGTCGAGTGAAAGTGACGATCACGGTCCCTTCTGCTCCCGTGCATCCGTACCTACACGGACGGTATGATGAGCATAGTGTGGGAGCGACCATCGTGTAGGGCAACGTCAAGAGGAGCAAAACCATGAATCTACGACTGAGAGTGATCAATGTGTTGGTGGGGGTTCTTCTCTTCGCCGGGCCGGCCTGTGCCGCTGAGCCGGCTGAAGTGGAAAAGTTCGTCAATGCGCGCATTGAGATCGGTGAGATGATGACGAACTATTTCAAGGGGGGCGCAGGTTATGGTGAAGGACAGCGTCCGTCACAGGAACGCATGCAACAGATGGGAGCGGATATCAATGCCAAGCTCACGGCGCTCCTGGCGAAGCACGATCTGACGCTTGAAGAATATCGCAAGCGTAGTCCTGAAGTGTTTGCGGATGATGCAGCGGTCAAGCACTATCTCGGCGAACATCCGGATCTCAAACAACGTTATGATGCCCTCCCACTCGATCGCATGGGGCGTGGGGGGAGTACCGGGCGGGGCTATTAGCAGGGTGTTGAACAAGTCCGTCCAGCGGCGTTCTCGCCTCGCTCAGAGGCTCAACGTACCGAAGCGTACGCCTCGCCTCTTCGCTTGCTGAGGCCTTGCTGGACGGCCTTGTTGAACACCCTGCGGTCTATGATCTCCATGCTGTCGAGTGTGATCGTGCCGCGCAATAGTTTTTTAACAGCCTGCTAGGCTCGATCGAGGGCCTTGAGTCTTGGTCTAAGTAGAGAGTCGGTTCTCCATGGAATATACACAGCTTGGCCGGTCAGGCGTGAAAGTCAGTCGGCTCTGTCTCGGGACCATGAATTTTGGGCCGCAGACGAGTGAGCAGGACAGCTTCGCCATAATGGATCGAGCGTTAGATCTCGGGATCAACTTTTTCGATACGGCCAATGTGTATGGGTGGAAACTCGGCGAAGGGTGGACAGAGCAGATCGTCGGCCGGTGGTTTGCACAGGGTGGAGGCCGGCGAGAGAAGGTGGTGCTGGCTACCAAAGTATTTGGCCGCATGGGGGAGTGGCCCAATCAGTCTCGCCTTTCGGCCCGTCATATCAAGCAGGCTTGTGAAGAGAGTCTGCGCCGGCTTCAAACAGACTGGATCGATCTGTATCAGATGCATCATGTCGATCGAGAGACACCCTGGGAAGAAGTTTGGCAAGCGATGGAGCAGTTAGTCAGAGAAGGCAAGGTGGTCTATGTGGGCAGCAGCAACTTTGCCGGGTGGCATTTGGCTCAGGCTCAGGAAGCGGCGCGCAGCCGCCATTTCTTTGGACTTGTCTCGGAGCAGAGTCTCTATAACCTTACTGAACGTATGATTGAGCTGGAAGTCATTCCTGCTTGTGAGGCCTATGGCATTGGTCTGATCCCCTGGAGTCCGCTTGGGCGTGGGCTCTTGGCCGGGGTCCTGCAATCCGCAGGTAGTGGGCGTCGAGCCGACGAGGACCTACAAAAAGAGGTGGTCAAGTCTCGTTCAAAACTGGAAGCGTATGAGGCGTTGTGCGGGAAGATCGGCGAACGACCGGCTGATGTCGCACTGGCCTGGCTGCTGCATCAGAAGGCCGTCACGGCGCCGATCATTGGGCCACGCACCATGGAACAGCTGGAAGGGGCGATGCGGGCACTGAGTCTTGTTCTGGACCAGGACACCTTGAAACAACTGGATGAGATTTTCCCAGGTCCGGGTGGCGCCGCGCCGGAAGCTTACGCGTGGTAACGGTGGATCAATGGAGTCATGCTGCACGAATCCTTGCGGCCTAAACGATCCCCTCACGTGGCTGTTTCACGAAAGCTTCGCGCTGTAGTGTTGCTGAAGATGCGGCAAGATTGACCAGCCGTGATGGCCGCTATCGGCCGAGGCTGTGTGAAAACAGACATGCCGAGCGAGTGAAATCTTTGCACCAACG
>CAKKRK010000194.1 GCA_919902665.1 Nitrospiraceae bacterium | reverse complement strand
CCGTTATTGCGGCGGTCTATCTTGATGGAGGGTTTGAGGCGAGTCGAAACTTCACTATTGAGGCACTGACCGATGAGCTGCGCCACCTCGATGTCCTGCAAGAACAACCTGGAGGAGATGACTACAAGACGCGGTTCCAGGAATGGTGCCAAAAGCGATATGAATTGCTGCCTCGGTATGTGATCGTACGCGAAACCGGGCCGGATCACCAAAAGGTATTTGAAGTGGAAGTGCAGGTGAATGACAGAGTGTTTGGAATTGGCCGAGGACACAGCAAGAAGGAAGCGGAACAGGAGGCGGCGCAACGAGCGCTGGAGCAGGCTGAACGTTGAATCCGTCCGTGTTACAATGTTCCACCCTGGTTTTGGAATTTTATAGGAGGTCGGTAATGTTGAAGCAAGCTGGATGGCCTGTGCTGATGGGGATGTTGGTTGGGGTGGCTCTGTCGGTTTCAGGGGTCGGCTCGGGTGTAGCCGCTGATACAACAACGAACTCAAAGGCGGAGGCACCGAAAGGGCCACGGGCGATCATCAAGACGAAATTCGGGGATATCGAGATCAAATTATATCCGGATGTCGCACCAAAGCATGTGGAGAATTTTACCAAGCTGACGAAATCTGGGTTCTACAATGGGACGATTTTTCACCGCGTCATTCCCGGCTTCATGATCCAAGGTGGAGATCCTAATACGAAAGATTCGCTCAAAAAGGATACCTATGGGCAGGGCGGTCCTGGCCATACAGTCAAGGCAGAGTTCAGTGATATCCCACACAAACGTGGCATTGTTTCTATGGCCAGGGCAGCTGATCCAGATACGGCAGGTTCCCAGTTCTTCATCGTCGTCGAGGACTCGCGATTCTTGGACCGCAAGTACTCCGTGTTTGGCGAAGTGACGAAGGGCATCGGGGTGGCCGACAAGATCGTCAACTCGGCACGTGATGAGCGGGATAATCCGAAAGAACGTGTGGAAATGACGGTCACGATTGTGGAGTAGATTCGTATTGATTGTTGACTAGCCACTCATATCAAACAGCTCTTACCCTGGCACATGGTGGATATGGTGTCTGTCTTACTGGATTCGGTACAGTCGGTTAATTTCAATGGTGCTCGCAGCCTGGACCGTGGGTGTGTGTGTCAGGTGTTGATGGAGGCCTGAACGATTGGCCTGGAAGAATAATGTGTCCCGGCTCATGCTTCTTCTTCAGGTGATCGGCGATCTCCGGATGATGCGTCTTGACATACCCGATGAGTCCTCCAAGAAACCGGCTGGACTGAAAATCATTTCCTGAAAACGTCGAGGCGAACCGGTCGATTCGATCCAGGGCTGCCGGCGCATCCGATGAATCTGCGATCTGCTCTGGATTCTGCTTGCTGAACGTTTCGTACTCTTTCCGGAGGTGTTCTGCGAACACCGGCATGGGAGCTGCGGGAATATGCAGCGGACTGAGTGTGCGACGGAGCGCCTGAAGCGCCGTCATGACCTCGGCATCCTGGCCATCTCGGCGCCCTTCAAAATAGCTGAAGGTGACGACCTCGATCAGGTTGAACAACGCGACGGCTTTCTGCCCTCCCGATTCTTCTAACTCTCGATAGAAATCCCGTCGAACGGGCAAGAACTGCTCACTGAGCCGTTTTTGCTGATAGTCGCTTCCCGTATCGAGATAGGCACAATCACTGGGACAGGAAATCCGTATCATGCGATGTTCTCCACAGCAGGGGCTGCAGATTAATCCTCCGAGGGCAGGGCACAGGCGTTTACCCTTTCGGCTGTGACAATATGCACAGGAGCTCATTTCTTCGTTCCTTCCGGGCCGGGCTTGGGAGGTGGAGGAATGAATCCGTAGTCGGCCAGTGTACGCTTTCCATCCTTGGGCTTTCCTCCTGACGGGGTTTCAAGCCCATTCATCTCAGCAGCATGCATGTAGTGGTAGGGCACTAAGATCAAGTTATTCGCACGGTCTATCCCGATGTCAGCCGGGGCGGGGAGGTATTCGGCAATAACTTGGAAGCGATGGTCTCTGGTCATGCGCCAAATCTTGCCCTTTGTAAAATCAGACACGTACATGTTGCCCCATTGATCGAAATCCACTCCGCTCAGGTTTTGAAAGCGACTGGTAAAAAATCCGTTCGATTCGAGTTCGCTCAGTTGTCCATCAGGCGTGATTTCAAGGATCTTTCCCTTCTCCCAGCTCACGGTGATGAGATGATTGGTTTTTGGGTGAATCGCGATTCCTGCGGGACCCGCAAGCCGGTCATCGTGAATCAGCAGGTCAACCCGATGATTGTCGGATGGGGTGATACGGTAAATCGAATTAGCGGTCTGGTCCGAGGCGTAGAGGAGGCCGGTCGGTGACGCCGCAACGTCGGTCAGCGAAACTTGTCCGTGGGGCTGGGAGGGAAACGAGACGGTGGCCAAAAGTTTTCCCGTCGTCTTATCGAAGCCTTTCAGCTGATCAAGATCGGCAATGTAGAGCATTGACCCAATCAAGGCCATTCCCTTCGGGGCGTGCAGCAGCACATCCGAGACACCGCCTTGGATAAACTTGAGATTGGTGATCTTACCTTCCGTGTCGAGTTTCGTGATGAAGCCGTTGTTGTCTCTCGCGTCCGGCTCGCCGTTGATGTTGGAAATGAAATAGTCTTTCCCTGACGGGTCGCCGACGAAGCTATTCGGTGACTCCAGGCCGATGATTTGCGCGGCTTCGCTGTAAGCCGTCAAGCCTAGCGCGAGGACAGCAGCCGATAATACGTGGCGATAGAATGTGACGAACAAAGGTGGGTTGTCCAGGTTGTGAGCAGTGATGATCGTACCGGAGGGGCAAAGAGTGTGTCAAGAAAGCGTGCTATAGGAGAACGGCAAGGAGCGGCGATGGCAAAGCGTTGACTTGCATAAAATTCCCCTGCTAAGTTGCGGGAATTAACCTACTTGAAATGGTTAGAGGGAGGGGATCGTGGCCGCACAATTGATTGATGGAAAAGCGCTCGCTCAGCAAGTACGCGATCGTCTAGCGAAAGAATCAGCGGATCTGTTCGCCAAGAAATCGATGAAACCTGGTCTTGCGACCATTTTGGTGGGTGATGATCCTGCCTCGCATGTGTATGTTCGAAACAAACAAAAGGCCTGCGAATTGGCAGGCATCTATGTCGACGATTACAAACTTCCGGCGAACACGACACAGGCCGAGTTAATGGCGCTGATTGATAAAAAGAATACTGATCCCAACATCCATGGAATTCTGGTTCAGCTCCCGTTGCCCAAACATATCGACAGCAAGGTCATTCTGGAAGCCGTCTCGCCGCTCAAGGATGCCGATGGGTTTCATCCCTACAACTTCGGTCGGCTAGTGGAGGGCCATCCGGTATTCGAGGCCTGTACGCCTAAAGGCGTCATCAAGATGATTGAATCAACCGGTATTACGATTGAAGGGAAACGGGCGGTTGTGGTGGGACGAAGCAATATTGTCGGGAAGCCGCTGGCGCTGATGCTTCTTCAGAGGAATGCGACGGTCACGATCTGTCATTCAAAAACCCGAGACCTTCCCGCGGTGTGCCGTGAGGCGGAGTTGCTGCTTGTGGCGATCGGAAAGGCGAAGTTTGTGACGGCCGATATGGTACGCGAGGGTGCAGTCGTCATTGATGTGGGGACCAACAAGACGCCTGAGGGGAAGTTGTGCGGAGACGTCGATTTTGAACCAGTCAGCCAGAAGGCCGGCTGGATCAGCCCTGTTCCTGGTGGAGTCGGCCCGATGACTATCGCGATGCTGTTGGAAAATACGGTGGAGTCCGCCAGGAGGACTGTAGGGTTGCTATGAGGGGCTATCCATGAGTCGAGAGCCACAGCGCTTGGTCGATGTTCTCAACCGAGGGACGTTTGCTGTCACGGTTGAGTATAACCCTCCTAAAGGGACGAACATCACGTCCATTTTGGAAAATGCCAAACAACTCGTTGGACGAGTACACGGTGTGAATGTCACCGACAATACCGCTGCTGTGGTGCGTGCAGGCTCACTTCCAGTCTGTCGCCTGCTCTATGAGTTGGGGCACGACCCTGTGATGCAGTTGACTTGTCGGGATCGCAATCGGATCGCCATGCAGTCGGATCTGATGGGCGCGCACATGCTTGGGATTCGCAATATTCTGTGCCTCACGGGCGATTATCCGACGATCGGCGACCACAAAGAAGCTAAGCCGGTGTACGACCTCGATTCCGTTCAGGTGATGCAACTCGTCCAGGGGTTGAACAACGGCAAGGACATGGTCGGCAATAAACTAGATGGGTCCACCGCGTTCACCATTGGCGCGGCCGTTACACCGGAGGCCGATCTGGTCGGGCCGGTGTTGGCGAAGTTTGAAGTGAAAGTGAAAGCCGGCGCCCAGTTCTTTCAGACCCAGGCGGTCTATCATCCCGATGTTTTCGCCGGTTTCATGAAACAGGTGCGGCCGTTCAACGTGAAGGTCTTGGCGGGTATTCTGTTGCTGCGTAATGCGAAGATGGCGGAATTCATGAACGCCAACATCCCCGGCATGTCGGTGCCAAGCGAGATGATCAACGAGCTCAAAGCTGCTGGAGGGAAGGCTGAAGACGTTGGAGTCGATATCGCCGTACGGACGATCAAGGCGGTTCGGCCGCACTGCGACGGTGTGCATATTATGGCAATCAAAGCCACGCATCGGTTGGCCGAGATTATCACCAAAGCCGAATTGGACTGATGACGATTCTTGATTTTCAGCAGTACAAGCGAGATCGGAAAAAGGTCGCCGTCGTGACGGCCTATGATGCGCTGTTCGCACGTATTGTCGAGCAGGCGGGAATCCGGGTAATGCTGGTAGGGGATTCGCTGGGCATGGTCGTCCAGGGAAAACCCAATACGCTAACGGTGACGATGGAGGATATGCTGTATCACACCAAGCTGGTCGCTGGCGTGGTGCAGCGAGCTTTGGTGATTGCGGACATGCCGTTCATGTCCTATCAGACCAGCACAGAGGAGGCCTTGCGCAATGCGGGCCGATTGCTGCAAGCCGGTGCCACTGCCGTGAAGCTGGAGGGGGGTGCCGTGATGGCAGATCGAATCAACGCCATGACGAGCGTTGGGATTCCTGTCATGGGCCATCTGGGTATGACTCCGCAATCAGTCAATGTGCTGGGCGGATACAAGGTCCAAGGCAAAGCCGGCGATCAAGCCTCCAAATTGCTCCAGGATGCAAAGGCTATCGAAGCTGCCGGAGCCTTCGCGCTTGTTTTGGAAGCGATACCTGCCGATTTGGCCAAAAAAATTACTCAAGCTCTTTCAATCTCGACTATCGGGATAGGGGCCGGGCCTCACTGCGATGGCCAAGTGCTTGTGCTCTATGATCTCCTTGGACTCTTTGATGCGTTTACCCCCAAATTCGTGAAGACCTACGCTCACCTGAAAGCCGACACCCTCCAAGCGCTGAGCCGTTATAAAGAAGAAGTGGAACAGGGAAAGTTCCCGAGCGATTCCGAAAGCTACCACTAGGTTTCAGTGCGGCACCTCCTAAATATTCCCCAGGCCTTGATCCAATTCGATAAGCGGAATGTGCGGATATTGACCGACACAGTGTGCGTGCAACACGTTTAGTAAGCGCGTGACATCAATGCCCATATATGCGGAGGGAACGTTCTGCAGTCGAATGATTCCCGCGTGAATGAGCCTCTGAGCAGCGGCATCGTTCCCCATGAACCGCTTGAGGTTTGCTGCGGCGAGTTGAATCAGAGATTGGAAGAAGTTGCCTTGTACTGAATTGCGCCCTGAGGCATGCCACAACCCTTCAAAGACCTCATGCGACTCCCACCAAAAGGCGAAATTATAAAGATCAATGCCATAGAGATAGTCATCTGAGCGCTTCCATTGAGCAGCCGGGAAGAGCCGTGGTGTCGGCTCTGGTTGGCCATAAGAGTGGCCACGAGGGTTCCGGCGCGGATGTGGTGTTTGGCCTGGCAGGTAATGATAGGAGGGGAATGGGTGTGGAGCGTACGAGGCCAATTGGGATTGAGAGGCTTCGGCCCAGCCACCATGACACTCATGGAGCGGTACATGGCACTTGAAACACGACTCTATCTTCCAACCGGACTGCCGTCAGTTGCCGTCCCCACACACAGCCACTGTCGATGGCCAGGAGCTGTGCTTCGCAGTGGAGTCCTAAAGCGGCCCAATGGCCACAGACAATGGTGGTATCTCCGTGACGTCGGTCTGGAATGTTGAACCAGGGGAAATAGCCGGCTGGGATTCGCTCTGGAGGACCATTGAACGACGATTCCATCCGGCCATCCGGCGAACAAGCCCGGAGTCGGGTGAGCACCTTCATGATGGTTGCGAGTCGAGTGGGACCGGTCAGGTTTGGCGACCATTGTAGATGTTTGCTGGGTTGAAGAGCTTGTAGGATGTCTCGGTAAGTGGGGCTTTGCAGACCGGTCTCGACTTCACGAGCCAGTCTTTCCGCTTCATCGATGGACCATTGGGGTAGCAAGCCGGCGTGAACAAGCACGAAAGGATCCTCACGATACAGGAGCCGTTGTTGACGTAACCATATGAGTAGCTCGTCGTGATCTGGTGCCGTTAGTATCTCCCCTAGTGTGTCTTCTGGACGTACCCGGGCAATACCCTCGGCTACGGCAAGAAGGAAAAGGTCATGATTGCCTAATACGACAATCGCCCGATCTCCCAGATTCTTGATGTAGCGAAGGACGTTCAGTGAGTCTGGGCCCCGATTGACGAGATCGCCGACGAACCAGAGACGATCATGGGCCGGGTCGAAGTGGATATGCTTGAGAAGGCGTTGCAAGGGCTCGTAGCATCCCTGCACATCGCCGATGGCATACGTTGTCATGCTCATGAGAGTACCCTGGGATGGAATGCTCCACAAGACCTTAATCTGTTGGGAGGGGTGCGGGGCTCTAGCCGAGATTATTCATGACTGATGGTCAGCGGGGCAGCGGCCGCCATTCTGG
>CAKKRK010000193.1 GCA_919902665.1 Nitrospiraceae bacterium | reverse complement strand
AAACCTCAACCGGTCATGCGTACAAGCCCGGGGGCAAGCCCATTCCTTTTGGAATCATTGTACTTCCGGTCCTTCGGCAAACGGGGACTCTTGACGCGAGAAGAAGAGGTCACGATTGCTAAACGCGTGGACCATGGGACACGACGCATTCGGACCGCTCTGAAGCAAGCGGTGAAGGTGCTTCTCAAGTCCAAGCGTACGTCTATCTGTACAGACACCGTGAAAATGCTCCAAGTCGTCAGACGATTGAGCGGACTTTCAGCCACCGCACTAGACAATGCGGAGAAGGCTTTGAGCACTGCCCTGAATCCGTTGGGCACGGATCTCAGACCTGCCGCAACGACAGCAAAGCAACTGACGGCATCGCTCGATGAAATCCGATCAGCCAGGATTATCCTGGAACAAGGTAAGGATGAGCTCGTACGGCACAACTTGCGCTTAGTCGTCGATGTCGCCAAGCATTACACAGGACGGGGACTGAGTTTGCTGGATCTCGTGCAAGAGGGCAACATTGGCCTGATGAAAGCGGCCGAACGATATCAGCATCGGAAAGGATTCAAATTCAGCACCTACGCGACGTGGTGGATCCGACAAGGCATCACCCGTGCAATTGCGGATCAATCGAGAACGATTCGGATTCCAGTGCACCAGACCGAAGCATCGCATCGAGTCCTCCGCGTCATGCGGAAACTTGGGCAGCAATTCGGGCGGCCCGCTCGGTTAGAAGAGATCGCTCATGTGCTGCGCATGAGGCCAGAAAGGCTCCGCGAGACCATGCAGGCGTTTCAGGAACCAATAGCCTTAGAGTCTCCAATTGGTGACGGAGAGACACTGTTTGGCGACATGATTCCGGACCAGCAGGCCGTTCCACCCGATGCGCATGTCCATCGGGGCGAGTTGACCGATCACCTCGACCGAATTCTAAGCACCTTGACGCCCCGCGAGCAAACCGTCATCAGACTCCGGTTCGGGATCGGCTACGATGAAGCCAGCACCCTGGAGCAAGTTGGTCAAAGTTTGTCCGTGACACGCGAGCGTATCCGTCAAATCGAAGCCAAAGCGCTCAAGAAACTGAAAACCCCGGAGATCAAAGAACTCTTCGTCGCCATCAAGTAGGGCCCTCTTGTTCTCCTCGTGCCGGCGGCCAGATCCTTGGCCGCCGGCAGGCAACTTTCCACTGCATGCGCCATTATGCGACAATGTGCATCCCATGCAGACATGCCTTCTCCCTAGTACAGCTTCTCTCCTTAATAATAGACGCTGGGATACGCAATCGTTTCTCATCGAGCGCTCAACTCACCTCTTCCACCGAGTGCCCCAGTGAACCGTCCCGATGCCATCACCGCTCCAGCTCAGGCTGTTCTCTATCCGCACGCAGAGGCCGTTCGAGTCTTTTCAGACCCAGTTCCCTATCTTCATGCATGGGAGCTTCAGTCTCGCTTGCACAAGGAACGGGTCCGTAATCAGGTACCGGACACCGTCCTGATCCTTGAACACAGACCTGTTTATACCTTGGGGCGACGCACCACCGTCTCGCACTGGGGCGGTAATGCCTCGCGCTTATGTGAAAACGGAGCGGAACTGCATTATGTCAATCGCGGGGGATCGGTGACCTTTCACGGCCCTGGACAGATTGTGGTCTACCCCGTGATCAAGGTTGATCGACATGCCACGGGTCCAAGGCAATTGGTCTGGTTACTCGAAGAAATCGTCGTGCAATTGCTGAGCCGCTGGAATATCACCGGCCATCGCATCCCTGGTAAACCCGGCATTTGGGTCATGACTCCAACCCCTGAAAAAATTGCTTTCATCGGCATCCGCATCGAGCACGGTGTGACGCTCCATGGGTGTGCACTCAACGTGGATCTGGACGTGACACCGTTCCAGCGAATCCATCCCTGTGGATTGTCGGACTGCCGAATAACCTCCATGGCAGCGGTGTGCCAAAAAGCGATCTCCCTTGATCCCGTCAAACAGGAGCTCGCGCAGCTCTGTCGCAGGATGCTCCATCTCGATTGGCCTACTGGACTCGACACGGATAGACAAACATCCATCCGATAGCTAGGAGGGACCACGATGCAGGAACTCGACACCCCGACGTTTCGCTTGGCGGTGGCTCAGTTCGATCAGGCGGCGGAGGCCATGGGGCTTGACCCAAACCTCCGTGAACGACTGAAACTACCCCAACGCTCGCTCGTCGTCAGCCTCCCAGTCCGGATGGACGACGGACGGGTCGAAGTCTTTACGGGTTATCGTGTTCAACACGATTCTTCTCGCGGCCCCTCCAAAGGTGGCGTCCGTTACCATCCCGACGTGAACCTCGGTGAAGTGGCTGCTCTAGCAATGTGGATGACATGGAAATGTGCGCTGGCCGGATTACCCTACGGCGGCGCAAAAGGCGGAGTCGCAGTCGCACCGAAACAACTATCCCCAGCTGAATTACAGCGGCTGACACGACGATATGCTGCGGAGATTTTCCCACTGATCGGCCCGGACAAGGATGTCCCAGCCCCAGATGTCGGGACTGATGCTCAGATCATGGCATGGATAATGGACACGTACAGCCAGCAAGTTGGCTACGCCGTTCCTGGCGTCGTGACCGGCAAACCACTTTCGATCGGAGGGAGCCTGGGCCGTGAAGAGGCCACGGGACGCGGGGTCGTCTATGTGACCCACGAGGTGTTGCGTCACCTCAAGTTGTCAATTGAAGGTGCCTCCGTGGCGATTCAAGGATTTGGAAATGTCGGTTCACACACGGCTCGCATCATGCACCAACATGGTGCACGGATCATTGCTGTCAGTGATGTCAACGGAGGTATCTACAACAGCAAGGGGTTGGATGTCACAGCTCTCCTTCGGCGCGACCCCAGCCAACCGCTGCATGACACCAAACTTGGGGACGCGATCACGAATGAAGAGTTACTCCAATTAGACTGTACCGTACTCGTGCCTGCCGCCCTGTCCGAGCAAATCACGGCTAAAAATGCGAATTCTTTGAGATGTCGAATCTTGTCTGAAGGGGCAAACGGTCCGACGACGCTGGAAGCCGACCGCATCCTCGCAGACAAAGGTATTTTTGTGATTCCCGATATTCTCGCGAACTCCGGCGGCGTCATCGTCTCGTACTTCGAATGGGTGCAGGACCTTCAGCGCTTCTTCTGGAGTGCAACAGACATTCAGAATCGACTGCAAGACATCATCACGTCCGCCTTTCAGCGCACTCTTCATTTTTCGAGCGAACGCCACGTGTCAATGCGCATGGCTGCGCTCATGAGTGGCATTGACCAGGTCGCCCAAGCACATCTCCAGCGTGGGCTATACCCCTGATCCACGATGCTTCCATCAACGTTCCTTCATAATCTTGGGGCGAGATACTTGCTCCTCGCTAACCACGTACGCTAGGCTAGCTGCTATCAGACAGAGACGGAATAGGCGGACTCATGGATCGGAGCATGGTCGCAACAGCGTGGGAACAGCACTGTGCCATCGGTTGGCCTCAGTTTGCGAGTCCCGATCAAGGGCAATTGATGACGATCGACACGGTCATTAGTGGCTGTGTGGTCTTCTACCTCGATAGTTCAGACGGTCTCGACGACCAGCGGGTTGCCATCGTGAAAGACTGCTTGGAAGATCTCGACGAACTGACGGAAACACTAGACGCCGAACCCCAAACCTACTTTTTCCGACTTCGCGAACTCGGCGCGATGTTGCTGGGCGATGAGCCACGGTCATGAGGAAAGCGTACCGCCTCCACCCAACGAGTCCCTATCCAGTGACTGCTCACATGTCCCATTTCTTGCAGGTCCGACCGCTCTTGGCTACAATGAGCCCTATGCTTTCCCGGATTCTACTGGTTCACCCATTCTGATCAATCGCGAACCCATACAGAAGAAACGCCAAACACCAATGACGAAAGAGCATGTCGTGCGAAGAGTCATCATCCTGCTGGCAAGCGTCCTCGTAGCGCTTGGTTCAGCTCATGCTGAGCCGTACGAGCTGAGTAAGAACGATGTCATGGAGCCAAAGGCCATTTCGAGCACTGAGATCTCACTGTTCGGCGTCAAACTCGGCGACACGGAATCCAAAGCCGTTGAAACGCTTGTCACTGAAAAGATTGCCGGAGTCAAGGTTGAGCAAGAAGCGACGTTCATCTTCCTGCTCGATCAACGAAAGCCAACCGGTCCAATGGCTGGGGTGCGTATTCAGGACGGGAGAGTTGATCTCCTGTTCATCAATAATCGATTCACGTATAAGACCAGAGGCATCTTTCGTAACGTGCTCAATAGTGAGAGCCCCGAGGAGATCCGAAAGGTGTTAGGCCAAGAAGAGTATGGTGACGAAAACGTCATGGGCGCCGTTATGGCCTATGATAAGCAGGGTTTCCAAGTGAACTACCTTGGGAAAGATATCAACATCGAGTTTGCTCAGCCGCACTCCTCCTCGTCTTCCACAAGCCGTCCCTGAGGGTTCAGCGCGATCTCCTTATTTCGCACGGGCCTCGTGACTCATGGCTTGAATTGCCAAGGCCATCGCCGCGTGGCGATTTTCCACACCGAGCCGACTATAGACCCGCTCCAAATGCTTCTGCACCGTGCGGGGACTGATGCCCAAGATCGTGCCGATCTCCGGATTAGTTTTCCCCTGAACAACCCAACTTAAGATCTCAGATTCACGTTGTGTAAGCCCAAGGCGAATCAACGCACTCAAAGGGAAGAGTTCGACCTTTTCTTTAAACATTAAGATAACGTCTGCGGCATATTCACAGCCACGAACAACGAGTGTCCCTGAAGGGCCTGGGATCTCGAGCGGCTCCATGGGCTGCCGTACTTCACTCGCTTCATTTGATGGAGTACCACGCGACTGAATCCACCGAAGGAGATCCGGAGGTAACGAGGATTGACGGATTGATCGTCCATACCTGCACAACAGGCTTTCACAGGAGGGGGTGATCCATATGATGCGTCCATTTGCAGATGCACAGAGGACCGGCAAATGAAGAGACGCAAGGGCGACCTGGCTCGTGGCTGCCTCTTGGCGAAGCGCGGAGAGGCTGTGAGCGGTCTGAAGGGCCTGAAGAACGTGCGGACGGAAGCAATTGAGGATGCGGCGATCCCGCTCCGAAAATTCTTTCCCCCCTCGATGATAGGCAAGGGTGAGAGTTGTCTGCCCATTGATCGATAAGGCGGCAATGAGATGGCGTGAAATCCCGTAGTGTTTATAAAATTCTTCATAGAGGGGTCTTGCTTGGAAGGTCCGCTGAGAGAGGAAATCCGAAACCATTTTGGCGCTACCGTCTCCGGTCTTTCGAAAATGTGGGACGATGGGATTGTCATCGACGTGCTTCGCAAGAATGGAAAAGCCATCGGGGATCATCACCACATCGTTGGGTGTCCATTTCAAGTCAGCCTGTTGGCTCTGCGCATCGATGGCATCATACGAGCAGATATCAGCTGGAATGAGCGTCGATAAGAGACGAACGAGATCGGAAGAAAATTCCGCTGCGTCTTGGAATGAGTACAGCTTCAACAGCGACGCATTCAGTAACGCCAGATCTTTTGTCGTGAGCGGTTCCATGGTGTTCAATGAGCGTTAAGTTGTAATACCCACCTTTCCCCCAGTCTTGGCGGATCTGGTTATACTTGGCTTTCTACCGCTCGCCAATAACGTTGTACACGTAGAGAAAAGTTCGTACGCCAGGTGGCGTATTGGCTTCGGCATGCCACTGAACTATCGTCCGACCACGGTATGGACTTCCACGTGCGCAACGAAACGAGCATGAGTGACGGACTCACGAAGCGGGAACAAGCGGTGCTCTCATGGCTCAGGAAGGGGTTCTCAAACAAGGAAATCGCCCTTG
>CAKKRK010000192.1 GCA_919902665.1 Nitrospiraceae bacterium | reverse complement strand
CCTCTTCGCTCGCTGCAACCTTGCTGGACGGTTCTCTTGAGCATCCTGAAGTTATTCTGACATTGGCACTGTACAGACAGTGCCGGCTATATCGCCGGCATTAACCGCAGCTACTAAAAGACGGTACGCTTCTTTTCAACCACCTTCTTAATCTTCTTTTGCCCGTACCAGACTTTCGCATTGTTCTCCAGATCGATCATTTGAAGATCCACCTGGTAGAAAACCGCTTTGGTCCCATCGGCTTCGTCAAGAATGGTGGCAATCGTGCCCTTCATCATAAAATCGGCGCCGATCTCTTTCCCAGGGGCTTTCTGCGTGTCTTCGCGAGCATACATCGCTTGCTCTTTCCGCTCGGTTCGAACCTCGTCGCGTTCACCTTTACCGGCCACGAACGTGACTTTCTGGGAATTGGTGAGTTCTCGCTCCAAATCCGTAATGAAGGTTTGCACGCTGATATGTTCATGACTGCTATTCAGGACCGTCCCCACGACAACGACGGGCTGCCGTTGATTCGCTTTTTCAAAACCCCCTAGCCATGGATATTGCAGCGCATCCTTGACCATCGCTTCGGCGACCATCCGAGAATCTGTGTCGTTCCAGCGTCCACTCAAATCGGTCACGACCCCGGCATCGACACGCGTCACCTTTGTTTCGTGTCCACATCCAGACAATGCGAGAGCGACACTCACCGTGGCGACAAGCAAAGAACGAAACTTCTTGATCACCATAAACCTCCGAGAAGGGGCAGACAGCTCACTCTTCATTAAGATTTAGCGAACGCCTCGCTTTTCCTCTTCGTTCTCCAACCGTTCGAACAGACGGTCGGCATTCTTCCGGACAAAGTCTCGCACTTGTGAATTCAGCTCTTTGGCCTGCTCCAAGTTGTTCTTCATATCCTCCAAGCTCAGCTTGGTCAATACGTAATAGGTGTTGGTCTTGGAATCCATGTACTGATCAATTTTCCGGACTCCGCTGAGTGTGGTCGTTGTGATGGTCTTGATGGCTCGCTCGATATTCTGCTCTTCCGTATTCCGGGTGAAAT
>CAKKRK010000191.1 GCA_919902665.1 Nitrospiraceae bacterium | reverse complement strand
GCATACTCGATGGTGCCGGCTTGCGCCAATTGTTCAATGACGGAATTCATCACGGCTCGCCCCATTTCCTGATTGGCCATCTCCCGCCCGCGATACGTAAGGGTGACTTTGGTCTTATTACCCTCTTCGAGGAATGTTTTCATCTGCCGAACTTTAATTTCAAGGTCATGTTTATCGGTCCGTGGCCGCAACTTGATTTCCTTCACCTGCGTGGACTTTTGATGGCGCCGACTTTGATGGTCCTTTTTGCTCAACTCATACTTGTACTTCCCAAAGTCCATAATCCTACAGACCGGGGGGGTGGAGTTAGGAGCTACTTCCACCAAGTCATAGCCGCCTTCTTGAGCCTGTCGAAAGGCGTCCGGCGTCTGAAGGATGCCGAGCTGCTCTCCTTCCGGGCCAATGACACGAATTTCTCGGACTCGGATCTCACGATTCACACGCAATTTGGGAACGATAGGCCACCTCTTTTTTAATGTGCGGGTTGAAGTTCTCGCTGTGTGTGCGTGACCTCGGCTTGCAGGAGATCCAACACTTCAGCCACTGTCTTGCTCCCTAAATTTGCCCCACTTCGGCCTCGTACCGAGAGAGTCCCATCCTGCATTTCACGATTCCCCGCGACCAACATGAATGGGACTTTCGCCTTTTCCGCTTCGCGAATCTTGAATCCGATCTTTTCGTTCCGGAGATCGGGCTCGACCCGAAAGCCTGCCGCCTTCAATTGCGCCACGACGGCCGCCACATAGTCTTGCTGATGATCGGTGATGTTCATGACGACGGCCTGCACCGGAGCCAGCCAGGCTGGGAACGCACCTCCGTAATGTTCAATCAGGATACCGAAAAAACGCTCGATGGATCCCATCAAGGCGCGATGAATCATGATTGGGCGATGTGCTTTGCCGTCTTCTCCAATATAACTTAACTCAAATCGCTCTGGATTGTTGAAATCCACCTGGACCGTGGAACATTGCCACGAGCGGCCCAACGCATCTTTGATCTTAATGTCGATCTTTGGGCCGTAAAATGCCCCCCCGCCAGAATCGAGGTGGAAGGAGATGTTTCGACTCTTCAGGGCTGCTTCCAATGCACTGGTGGCTAAGGTCCAATGTTCATCACTCCCCACGGACTCTTTGGGCCGCGTCGACAAAAAGACGTCAAATTGGTGAAATCCGAATGTCTGCAAGACGAAAAATGTAAAGTCCAGGACCCGGCTGACTTCGTGCTCCATTTGATCTGGGCGGCAGAAGAGATGGGCATCATCCTGTGTGAATCCGCGTACCCGCATGAGCCCGTGCAGCACGCCAGTCCGTTCATAGCGGTAGACCGTTCCGAGTTCCCCATAGCGAATGGGGAGGTCTCGATAGCTACGCAGGTGAGATTGGTAGATCATGATGTGGTACGGACAGTTCATCGGTTTCAGCTGGTACTCACTGCCTTCCAGCTTCATCGATGGGAACATGTTTTCCCGGTAGTAATCGAGGTGCCCGCTGGTTTTCCAGAGATCGAGGCGTGCAGTATGCGGTGAATAGACCAGCTGGTATCCGTCTCGAATATGTTGTTCTCGCCAGAAATTTTCAATCAACAGGCGGACTGTCGCACCTTTTGGATGCCACAGGACCAGCCCGGGTCCAATTTCATCCTGAATGCTGATCAGATCCAAATCTTTTCCGACTTTTCTGTGGTCACGTCGCTTAATTTCTTCAAGCCTGGCCATGTAGGCATCCACTTCCGCTTGTGTCGGAAAGGATGTTCCGTAGATCCGTTGTAACATCGGATTACGTTCATCGCCACGCCAATAGGCCCCACCCGTGGTGAGTAATTTTATGGCTCCGATGACACCCGTAGTAGGAAGATGGGGCCCACGACAGAGATCCACGAAGTCACCCTGTGTGTAGGCGGTGATTGGCTCTCCATCGGGGAATCCTTGAATCAGCTCGACCTTATAGTGCTCTCCACGGGATGTGAAAAAATCTATCGCATCCTGTTTTGAAAACTCTCGCCTTGTGATAGCGAGGTTACGCTTAATAATTTCAGCAGCGCGTTCTTCGATCCTCTGCAAGTCTTCTGGGGTAAAGGGGCGTTCGAAGGCGAAGTCGTAATAGAAACTATCTTCCAGGGCTGGGCCGATGGTCAGTTGTGCCGACGGGAAGAGTTCCTTGACTGCCTGGGCCATGAGGTGGGTACTGCTGTGACGGTACACCTCACGGCCTTCTGCACTGTCGAACCGCAGTGCTTCGACGACTGAATTTCCAGACAGTGCGGACGACAAATCAACAACTGCTCCGTCTACTCTAGCTGCTAGAATATCTCTGTCGACGACACCTAGGTCAGACAGAGCATCACCCACTGTCACCCCGGTCTGAATGTCACCGCTTGGCCCGTCTTTGACCGATATCTTCATGACGTACGGACTTGACCCACTAGTGCAAAAAGAAAAAAGGCACCGAGCCTCTAAGAGGCAAGCCAGTGCCTCGGCCTGAATGGTAGGCGCGGACGGTCTTGAACCGTCGACCTCTACCGTGTCAAGGTAGCGCTCTCCCCCTGAGCTACGCGCCTATCAAGAGAGGGGGCATGCTAATATAGCCTCACTGACACTGTCAAGAAAACGAAAGAGCAGGTCGCATTCCCTCGGCTAGCTGAAAGACATTGGACTGTCTCTTTCAATCATCTCTTGAGGCAGACACCCTATAGCTTACGGACGGTTACTTCACGGCCGAGCGAAGCTCTTTCCCAGCGGAAAACTTCGGGACCTTAGCTGCCGGGATTCGGAGTGATTCTCCCGTCCGTGGATTCCTTCCCATTCGTGCTTTTCGTTTTGAAATCGTAAAGGTGCCGAAATTGACGAGAGAGACGCGCTTCCCTTTTTTCAATGAGGAAGTCACCGCCCCGGTGAGTGCCTCGAGGGCAGTTCCGGCTGCGACCTTCGTGATTCCAGCTGAAGCCGCCATCTTTGCGATCAGTTCTTCCTTTGTCATGATGTCCCTCCTTCACGAGTGGTGAGAGATGGTTATGGGAAGTGAGCCCCGTAGCACGCCTGTGGCAGTCCTGTTCAACCACTATTGAGTAGCTCTCGCTTTCGTCTGTTTGACGGGGATGTGAAGATTCACGATTTTTTTCCGCAAGGTATTACGGTTGAGACCGAGAAGTGCAGCAGCCTGTATTTGATTACCCTTGGTCTCACGCAGCGCTGAAGTAATGAGAGGGCGTTCTACGGCGGAAATCAGAATCGGGTGAAGGTTTTTAGCTGATCCGTTTCGCATCCCCTTGACGAATTCCCCCATTTTCACCTCCAGATAACTCTCCAGGGAGGTGTCGTTGGATTTGTTCTGCTGGGGGCTGTCTGGCTGATTCATCAGTTGGATTACTTTCAGCGTTTTTTTCAAGACAGCCTTCGATCCGCTGATACAAAGAGTGCGAGTCGGGTCGAGGTGATCATGAAGCGTCCCAATCTGTTCCTGCCCGCCATGCGATTCCACCACGACAGCATCAAACCGATGTTGCGACGACTCCTTTTGAAAGGTCACAACATCCCGAGCGATCATCACGGAAGCGCCCTTGAATACCTGTCCCACCAGGGCTTGTATGGTCGTATCGTTTGTGAATAACAGAATAGTAAATGAAGATACTGCCACAGACATGAAAGGTACCACCCGAAGAAGAGGTCGGATTATTGCTTAGGGCGTACACGATGTCAATCTGATTTTATAGATGCGATAGCCTTCTGGCCTACTTCCTGTGCGGCTTTGTAGGTATGAAATGAATAGTAAAGATATGGACTTATGGTGCTCTCTCGATTTTCACAATTCCACTAATAATATAGCTTGGCATGCTAAATGTCAGGATACGTGTCGACCTTCATTGAGTCAGTTTCTGGTGCCTTGACAGGTCAAGATGGGAGAAGGTATATGTAGCTCAATTCCGACAGGAATAATAAAGAATGAAAGTGTCTATGCGTGCCACATACGGAATTATGGTAGCCGTTGATCTTGCCACATATGCAAAAGAAGCCCCAATTCAAGCGCGGGCTATCGCGAGGCGTCATGGGATTCCAGCCCGGTTTCTCGAACAGATTCTCCATGCGATGAAGAAGGCCGGTTTAGTCGAAAGCCAACGGGGTGCTCAAGGAGGCTATCTCCTCACGCATGAACCAGCAGCGATGTCGATCGCCGATATTTTCGAGGCATTGGAAGGGCCGGTCTTTCATCGGTCATTTGTCGGTCAGCGAACACGTGATCGTCAAGCGACCAAGCCTGAACTGCTGCTGGGTGACGTCTGGGAGCAGGTTCAGCAGGCAGAGCGAAAAGTTCTCGAAAACGTGACGGTCGAACATTTGGCAATGCGGTTACGAACGATCGATGCCCAGCGCAGTCCGATGTACCACATCTGACTTAGGAGGCTCCTCTCCAGAGGAGATATAGGAGAGCGGTATTATGAACCACATTGAAGCCCTCACGAGCCCGCACATTGTCACGAGTCCGATTCCTCCCGCCATCCTAGAGGAAATAGAAACCTTTGAGGCCGAAGCGCTGCGAACAGTGGCTGGGGAGATTTCTGCTGATCTCTTCAGGCCTTTCCGCCTCCAGTATGGCATTTACGGTCAGCGCCAACCTGGTGTGCAGATGGTGCGGATCAAGATTCCGTTCGGCGGCTTCAATGCGAATCAGCTGCGACGTGTGGCGGAGCTCACCGACCGCTATGCGACCGGGGTGGGTCATGTCACGACGAGACAGGATATCCAGCTGCACTTCGTGGAACTGAAGGACGTGCCGACCATCATGCGAGGGTTAGCCGAGGTTGGACTGACTACTAGAGAGGCTTGCGCCAATACTGTGAGGAATGTGACGGCCTGCCACCTAGCTGGTGTGTGCCAAGGCGAAGTCTTCGATGTGACGCCTTATGCGAAGACCATCGCGTATCACTTATTACGGAACCCCTTGAACCAAAGTCTGCCGCGAAAGTTCAAAATTGCGTTTTCCGGCTGCAAACATGATTGTGCGCTGACCCCGATTCACGATATCGGCCTACTGGCCGTCAAGCGAGCTGACGGAGTCGTCGGTTTTCGAATGGTGGCAGGTGGCGGCTTGGGTTCTGCTCCACGGATTGCCCAACTGCTCCGTGAGTTCACACCGATGGAGGAACTGATTCCCAGTATCGAAGCCGTGATCAAAGTCTTCGATACCCTCGGCAATCGAAAAAATAGAAACAAGGCCCGGATGAAATTCGTGATCGACAAGCTGGGTTTTGAGGAATTCAAACGACGCTGGGAAGCTGCCTATGTCGGCATGGGACACACGCTTCCCAAGAACGGACCGTTGACCCTGCTTCAGTATCAGGATGAGCCCCCTCCGCTCCTCATGCCCACGAAAAATGGTCTGGTATCTGGAAACGGGAACGGTCATGGCAATGGGGCCAGCACAATCGGTCATGAGACGCCGTTTGAGATGTGGAAACGGACCAATGTTGTGAAACAGAAGCAGGAGGGCTACGTCACAGCCGCCATCAAGCTGTTCATGGGGGATCTTACGGCTGAACAGATGCTCTTCGTTGCTGATCTGGCCGAGCGTTATTCAAACGGAAATCTCCGTACCACCATCAATCAAAATATGGTGATTCGGTGGATTCCTGGCGATCGGATTGCCGATCTGTACGAGGATTTGGCATCTCGCGGGTTGGCGGATCCCGGCGCTGAACTGGTCGAAGACATTATTGCGTGCCCCGGCACTGACACCTGCGGGCTCGGGATTACGTCGTCCAAGGGACTTGCGAGGGCGTTGGCTGAAGTGTTTCCACCCGGTCGTGTGCCGGAAGATCTGGCAGGTGTCGATATCAAAATCAGTGGCTGCCATAACTCCTGCGCGCAGCACCACATTTCCACGATCGGGTTGCATGGGGTTGGAAAACGCCTTGGCGAGCATGTCGCGCCGCACTATGAATTGCATCTCGGTGGTTCGGTGAACGGCACGGCCAAGATCGGGCAGATGACCGTGAAGTTGCCGGCGAAATCCGTCCCTGCAGCGATCTCTCATTTGATCGACGTCTACCGGCGTGATCGCCAACCAGATGAGAATTTACCGAAGTTCATCACCCGTATGGGTAAGGGTAAGTTGAAGGATGAGCTGATTCCGTACACGATCGTTCCCTCCTTCAAGGAGGATCCCACTTTCTATTATGACTGGGAGGGGGAGGACGAATTTATCCTTGAAGATCTTGGCCCCGGGGAATGTGCCGGCGGCGCGCTGGAGATGATCGAGAATGGTATTCTGGAGGCCGATCAAGAACTGTATCAAGCTAAGTTGCTGGTCGAGAACCACCAATATTCCGTGTCGGTGAACAAATCCTATCGCGCGGTGTTGGCCGCGGCGAAGGCGATGTTGGTGACCGAAGGGCTTGAGCCGTCGACCGACTCGGAAACGTTCATTGAATTTGACAGCCGGATTGCGCAGAAAGGGGTCATCCCTGCGCAATATCGAGAGCTCAATAAGAAGGTCGGCGATCTCGGTCCAAAGGAGACGACCGCCGAGTCGGCGCGTGAAAAGATGGTGTTTGCGAAGGGCTTCGTTGAGGCCTGCCGAGCTGCAACAGAACAGATGGGGAAAGATTTGAAGCTTGCTCCTGTCCAAGAGGCGGCCGTTCCAGTGAAGGATATTGCAGCGCAGGTCACGCCGGTCGTCACCGAGGTGAAACCTTCGGCTCCGGCTCCGACCGGTGCACGGGTCTACGATCTCCGTGGCGTCGCCTGCCCCATGAACTATGTGAAGACCAAGTTGAAGCTGGAAATGATGGATGCAGGTGAGAAGCTAGAAGTGTGGCTCGATGCGGGCGAGCCGATTAAGAACGTGCCGATGAGCCTCAAGAACGACGGGCATAAGGTGCTGATCCAAGAGGCCCTGGAACCGGAAGCATCGCATTATCGGATTCTGGTGGAAAAGGTCGAAGGGTAAAGGGGTCGGATTGCCATGACCGTCACTGGCCGTTCTGAACTGGTCGAAGAGCTCAAAGCCTGGAGCGCATCTTTTGAGACGAAGCTGCCTCAAAATGTGCTGGCGGCTGCTATCGAGCGATACGGGCAGAAGATGGTTCTCGCCTGTAGCTTTGGGGCGGAGGACGTGGTTCTCGTCGACATGGTGCATCGCATCGATCCCTCAGCACCGTTGTTTTATCTCGATACCGATTTTTTGTTTCCCGAGACGTATGCCACGCGGGATCGGATCATAGAAAGGTACCAGCTGAAACCAGCGCAAGTGATCCAAGTGAAGTCATTGCTGACACCACAGCAACAAGCAGAGTCTCATGGTGACGCCCTGTGGGCCAGCCATCCAGATCAGTGCTGTCAATTGCGGAAGGTCGAGCCACTGACTCGCGTCCTTAAAGGCTATGACGCCTGGATCACGGGCATTAGGCGGGATCAAGCACCGTCCCGTGCGAATGCCGGTTTGATCGAGTGGGACGAGAAATTTACATTGATCAAGGTGAACCCACTGGCTCGATGGACGTGGGCCGATGTGTGGAGCTACATCAAGGTCTACGAAGTTCCCTACAATCCGCTCCACGATCACAACTATCCCAGTATTGGGTGCACGTACTGCACAGCACCCGTGGCGCCTGGCGATGATCCGCGCGCCGGGCGCTGGAAGAACTTTACCAAAACCGAGTGTGGATTACATAAGGCGTAACATGCCAATTCAAGAGATTCTTGCCAAGATCGCCAAAGGGCCAAAGGCTTCCAAAGACCTGACATGGGATGAGTGTAAGCAGGCGATGAAGGCGTTGATTGAAGGGGAGGCTACGCCGGCACAGGTCGGGGCTTTTCTCATCGCCATGCGGTTTAAGTCAGAGTCAGTTACTGAACTCGCGGCATTGACGGCTGCGGCACGTCAGTATGTGCCGCCCCTTGCAGTTTCGAAAGATTTAGCACTCGTTGATGTGCCGAGTTATGCCGGGAAGCAGGATACATTTCATGCCATCGTTGCCGCCTCGATCGTTGCAGTTTCAGCTGGAGCCGCAGTGTTGATGCACGGGTACGACGGCATTCCTGGGCGCCCAGGTACTGCTGGGGTACTGAAGGCCTTAGGGATTTCGGTGGATGCAGACCCTAAGCAGGTGAGTGAACAAGTACACAGGAATGGTTTCGCCTATCTCGATATTGGACTCTATCATCCACCTGTGTACCGATTTTTGGAGATGCGCCAAGAGCTTGGTGTCAGGAACGTGTTTCATCCGATTGCCAGGTTGTTGAATCCTGCTCGGGCTAAAGTGCAGGTGGTGGGATTGTCGCATCCACCACACTTCGAGAAAACGGCTGAAGCGCTAGGAATGCTCGGGTGTCCGCGGGGGATGGTGATTCGTGGCGTCGAGGGTGATCCAGAGTTGTCTGCCTCCATGGGGACGAGAGTTCTGGAGCTTCGCGATGAACGCATCAGACCACTGGAGATCACTCCGAAAGATTTTGGACTGACCTTTATTCCATCGCGGGAGATGGCTGGGTTTCCCCCCGATCAGCGAGAAAAGGAGGCGGATCTGCTCCGCCATATTCTTCAGAATCGGGTGCAGGGTGGGCCCAAAGAATGGGTCCTCATGAACGCCGCGATGCTACTGTACGCAGCGGGGAAAGGGACGTCGTTATCGGCCTGCTTCCCGGCGGCGCGCGAAGCCATTGAGAGTGGCGCGGCGGTGCGTAAGCTTGATGACTTGGTGCGACAGCAGGTCGCAGTGTAGGACGAAAGGCGGAAGGATTGGGGTATGAAACACCTGCGGCAACTGGAAGATCAAAGCGTCTATATTCTCCGAGAAGCCTACAAGCATTTCAATAATCTCGCCATGCTCTGGTCCATGGGGAAGGACTCGACGGTGCTCTTGTGGCTGGCGCGCAAGGCCTTTTTCGGGCATGTCCCGTTCCCGCTCCTGCATGTCGATACCAGTTACAAAATTCCAGCGATGATCGAGTATCGTGACCGTCTCGCTCGGGAATGGCGATTGAATTTGGTCGTTGGCCAGAACAAAGAGGCCCTGGCGGCGGGTATGAACCACACGATGGGCCGCGTCGTCTGTTGCACCGCCTTAAAAACGAACGGTCTCAAGCAACTCTTGGAGCACAAGGGATACACCGGCGTCATCCTCGGCGTCCGCGCAGACGAAGAGGGCACGAGGGCCAAGGAGCGATACTTTTCCCCGCGCGATAAACACGGAGATTGGGATTTTCGGGATCAGCCGCCTGAGCTCTGGGACCAGTACAAGACCACATTTCCGCCCGGTACGCACATTCGGATTCATCCTCTTTTGGACTGGACTGAAATCAATATTTGGGAATACATCAAGCTCGAAAATATTCCCTTCATCGACTTGTACCTCGATAAAGGTGAGGGGATACGTTACCGCAGCCTTGGGTGTGCTCCCTGCACCACACCGATCAAGTCCACGGCCAAGACGGTGGACGAGATCATCGAAGAACTTCGCCACACCACCGTGGCCGAGCGGTCAGGCCGAGCGCAGGACGAAGGTCGGGGAATGGAGCTTCTCCGCAAGGATGGATACATGTAGGCAGAATGCTGACGGGTCTGTCCGTTTGAGCATTCTGGAGAGTAATGAACTATGACACTGATCGAAACAAAACCGTCTGAAAATTTGAATATCGTGATCGTTGGCCATGTGGATCATGGCAAGTCCACATTACTCGGCCGACTGTATGCCGATACCGACTCCCTTCCTGACGGCAAGTTGGAAAAAGTGCAGGCTATCTGCAAGCAACAGGGGAAGGACTTCGAATATGCTTTCCTCTTCGACGCCTTTCTCGAAGAGCAGGAGCAGGGGATTACGATCGATACGGCTCGCACGTTTTTCATGTGGAAGGGTCGGCAATACATCATCATCGATGCGCCCGGGCACAAAGAGTTTCTCAAGAACATGATTTCCGGTGCAGCGCGGGCCGAGGCGGCACTGTTGCTCATTGATGCGTTGGAAGGCGTGAAGGAGCAGTCCAAGAAGCACGGCTATCTCTTGTCGTTGCTGGGTGTCCGACAGTTTGCGGTGGTGGTCAACAAGATGGATTTGGTGGGCTACCGGCAAGACGTGTTCGAGGGGATTGAAAAAGAGTATCGTGAATTTCTGGGGCAGTTCAAAGCCGTGCCATCGCAGTTCATTCCAGTGAGTGCCAAGCTCGGCGACAACATCGCCAATCGCAGCAAGCAGATGCCCTGGTATACCGGCGCGACCGTCCTGGATACGCTCGGTGGGTTCCAGAAAGAAGCAGCTCGTTCGGAACAACCTCTTCGAATGCCGGTACAGGACGTCTATAAGTTTGATGCGCGCCGCATTATCACCGGTCGTATTGCTGCTGGGCGTCTGAAGGTCGGCGACCATCTCGTGTTCTCGCCCTCGAACAAACGGGCCAATATCCGGACCGTGGAGGCTTTCAATATTGAGCCGCAACCGGCAGAGGGCCAGGCAGGGCAATCGATCGGTGTGACGCTTGATGACCAGATTTTTGTGGAGCGCGGGGAGATCGCTTCGCACCAGGAGCATCTTCCGTCCGTCTCCACGGCCTTTCGGGCTAACCTGTTTTGGCTCGGCAAGAGGCCGCTGGAAAAAGAGCGCAAATATCTCTTGCGTGTGGCGACTAAAGAAGTGGACTGCGAGGTGGCGTCGATCCATCGGATTATCGATACGATGGACTTGGCTCAGCAACAGGGCAGCAATACGGTGAATAAGAATCAGGTAGCTGAATTGACCTTGCGCACCAAAACGCCGGTGGCGTTCGACCTCTCGGCGTCGTTCGAGGCTACGGGCCGGTTTGTTTTGGTAGACGAATACGATATTGCGGGCGGGGGCATCATTACCGAACTGGTCCATGACGATCAGGAATTTCTCCGCGAAGAAGCCAGACGGCGCGACTTTGCGTGGGTCAAGGGTGAAGTCACAGTCGAAGACCGTGCGCAACAGTATGGCCACCGTGCAGCGGTGGTCCTGATTACCGGGGGACGGCACACCGGAAAGTCCTTCTTAGCCAGAAAACTTGAGGGACGCCTCGTGGCGGATCGGCGCCATGCGTACTTGTTAGATGGGGAGAATCTCCGCCGCGGACTCGATGCTGATCTGAGCGAAGAAGAGCGTGGACAGACGACGGAAATGGCGCGACGCTACGGTGAAGTTGCGCGTCTCCTCACCGACACGGGTCTCATCGTGGTGTCTACCACCAATCCCTTCGGACTGGCCTATCGAGAAGCCGCAGAGTCAATCAGAACACTGGTGCATCCCGTTCCGGTCATTGCCGTCCATATGAGTAAGGCAGAAGAAGAGCCTCCGCCGAATACCGACGTCGTCCTCTCGGGCCCCACGGATTTTGACGCAGCCACCGCTCGTATTCTCGACGAATTGAAACGCCGGGGTGTTCTGGCCCAGGCCATCGGAGCGAAACCGGTCTTTCAATATTCCATCTAGCAAGCCCATCAGTTCGAACCCCTCAGAAGACGATGGCGCAAGACCAACCCCTTGACGGCTTTCCCCATTCAGCCATATTCTGCTCCGGCGTGCTAGGTTGCTCTCCTTAGCGAAGAGGACTGTTATGCAGGGCAAGGACCCGTTCTTCGCACTCCTCGGGTTATTCATTCTTGGCACCGTGTTCCTCTTCTGTGGTGAAGGATCAGTCACGTCGCCTCCACCGGTCGCATTTGAAAAGCCAGTAGAAACTCCTCTGCCGACTCCGAAAATCATCGAGTCACGGCCAGTACTAGCACCGCCACCAGTGCCATTAGTACCAGCATCAGCTGTGCTCAAAAAGAAGATTGATGAGCTGCTGATGGGGACAACGATGATGTTCCGAATCAATAGCGCTACGCTACTGCCGGAGGGGAAAGCTGTCCTGAATGGCGTGGCCACGATTTTACAAGAAGATCCCACGGCTGCCTTTGAAGTTGGCGGCCATACAGACAACGTCGGACCGGAGCCCACGAATCGGGTTCTCTCGGAACAGCGGGCCAAGGCCGTCGTCGACTATCTGGTCTCAAAAGAGATCGTTGCTGATCGCCTGACTCCCAAAGGGTATGGAGCGTCGCGACTGATCACCGAGAATTCTACCGAGGAGGGGCGCCAACAAAACCGGCAGATCGAATTCTCCATCGGACCCAAGGGAGAGCAGCCGTGATGTTTGCGCACTGGACATGCTGGCTTTGGACGATGGTGGGAGCTAGTTTCCTGGGGTGGGGGACCAAGGGGATGGTGCTGGGACTAGTGATCGATGACAAGCGTCGTGAGGTGGAACGCCTCATGAGTAAGGTCGCCATGCTCGCGAGTCAACCGCCAGAGGTTCGAACGGTTGAGAAGCGGGTCGAGGTGCCGGTGGAACGTGTGGTGCTGAAACGTGTTGAAGTACCGGTGGAGAAGGTCGTCGATCGGCCAGTCGACAATCCGCAGCAGCTGGCTCGGATCAAGGCGTTGGAAGGCGAGGTTGCCATGATCGCTGGGCTGTTTACACAGATCGCTCAGCTCAAACCCTTTTCTTCACAGGCCGGGGAGAGGCGTCGAGAAGGGCGGGTGTTGGTGCCGGTCGACAATCCGGAGCAGCTGGCCCGGATCAAGGCGTTAGAAGCAGAGGTCGCTGTGATCGCCGATCTTCGTGCGCAGATGACTGAGCTCCGGGCCGCGGTGTTGGAGGCCTGTGAAGGGGTCGTTGAGAAGCGGATTGTGAATCCCACGGAGCAGAATGGGGAGGTGCCGCTCGACAATCCAGAGAAGCTAGCCCGGATCAAGGCCGTAGAAAGCGAAGTGGCCGTGATCGCCGAACTTCGGGCACGGATTGCTGAACTCCTAGCCACCTCGTTGCAGGCCAATGAGAAGGTTGTCGAGAAGCGGATTGAGACTCCCATTGAGCAGATTGTCGTGCAGAATGCGGATCTGCCAGTTGAAACAATCAGCGAACCAGCTGAGGATCTGGACCATGCTAGTACCAGTGCGCCGTCGGATGAGGGCCAAGCGGCCGGGGAGTCGCCCGATAATCTGAAACACATCCGCGGGGTCGGGCCGGCGTTAGAACGGTTTCTCCACAAGCGGGGCGTCTTCTGGTTCCGTCAGGTGGCAACCTGGAGTCAGGCGGACATCGACAAATTCGAGTTCCTCTTACCCAACTTTTCAGGGCGTATTCAACGAGAACGCTGGGTGCAGAGTGCTAGGGTTGAGCACTACAAGAAGCATAAGCAGTGGCTCGGTGACGGCGAGCCCCCGAGTGAGAGTCCTGATCTTCGTGCGCAGATCGATCAGCTCCAAGCCGCGTATTCCCAGGTTGGGGCGAACAGTGCCGAGCAGCGGAGTGAGACCGTCGCTGAAACGAATGGAGAGATACCGATTGAAACCGTTCGTGAGCAGGCGGTGAATCTCACCCATGCTGATGACGCTGCACCGTTAGATGAGGGCCAAGCGGCCGGGGAGTCGCCCGATAATCTGAAACACATCCGCGGGGTCGGGCCGGCGTTAGAACGGTTTCTCCACAAGCGGGGCGTCTTCTGGTTCCGTCAGGTGGCAACCTGGAGTCAGGCGGACATCGACAAATTCGAGTTCCTCTTACCCAACTTTTCAGGGCGTATTCAACGAGAACGCTGGGTGCAGAGTGCTAGGGTTGAGCACTACAAGAAGCATAAGCAGTGGCTCGGTGACGGCGAGCCCCCGAGTGAGAGTCCTGATCTTCGTGCGCAGATCGATCAGCTCCAAGCCACGTATTCCCAGGTTGGAGAGAACGGTACCGTGCAGCGGAGCGAGACCGCTGCTGAAACGAATGGAGAGATACCGATTGAAACCGTTCGTGAGCAGGCGGTGGACCTCACCCATGCCGGTGACGCTGCGCCGTTAGATGAGAGTCAAGCGGCCGGGGAGTCGCTTGATGACCTGAAACACATCCGTGGGGTCGGGCCGGCGTTAGAACGGTTTCTCCACAAGCGGGGCGTCTTCTGGTTCCGTCAGGTGGCAACCTGGAGTCAGGCGGACATCGACAAATTCGAGTTCTTATTACCCAACTTTGGGGGGCGCATCCAACGAGAGAATTGGGTGCAGAATGCGCAGGTCGAGTACTACAAAAAGTATAAGAAGCGGCTCGGCGACGATGGGCCCACGGGTACGACGCCAGATAAACACTAAGATGGCTCTTCATTGCGAAAGCCATTGGAGGAGGCTGGGCCTCCGTACCCAGGGGGATTCACCCCTCCCATATTGGAATCCAGCGTCGCCTGCATGACAAGCCATCCCAGCCGACCGCCCAGAGTACGAGCGTTTTTGGTCTCTTCCATTGCTTCACTCCTCCGGCGTCAGCTGAGCGGTGACGTTAGCCATCGGAATCTGTGCCATCTGGTGGACTGGATGTGTGAGTTTGACTCACCAGAAATCCATGTGTTACGGTCAACCTCTGTCAATTCGCACAGTTAGCAAGGGATTTCCGTTATGGCGGTCGAAAAAGATCTGAAGGCCATTCTTCGCAATTTGAAGTATTCAGACGACGCCAAAGTGCGCGCACAGATTTCAGAAAATACCAAACTGGTCCATGCTCGCATGGCCGGCATCACGCACAAGCTGGTGGTCATGAGCGGAAAAGGCGGCGTGGGCAAGAGCATGACCACGGTCAACTTGGCGTTGGCCTTTGCGCGGCAAGGCGCAAAGGTCGGACTGTTGGACGTGGATCTGAACGGGCCTTGTGTGCCTCGCATGTTGGGATTGCACGGTCGATCATTGACGATGATGCCTGAGGGGGCGATTCCCCCGGTCGGGCCGCTCGGGGTGAAAGTCGCATCGATGGACTTCTTCTTGGATGATGCATCGCCGGTTCGCTGGAAAGGGCCGATGGATGTCAGCCCGGTCTGGTTAGGGTTGATGGAAATGAATGTCATTCGAGAGTTTCTGGCCGATGTCGTCTGGGGTGAGCTCGATTATCTACTGGTCGATCTCCCTCCGGGGGCCGCAGCGGACAAACCGCCGGTCATTGCCGGGTTTATTCCTGATCTGGCAGGAGCGATTGTCGTGACGACACCATCAGAAGTGGCATCGGATGTGGTGCAGAAGTCGGTGACCTATGCTCGCGACATAGGTATCAAGGTCATGGGCATTGTCGAAAATATGAGTGAGTATCGCTGCCCTTCTTGTGGGGAAGTGAACGAGTTGTTCGAAGGCAATACCGAGGCGATGTGTGAGATGCTGGATTTGCCGCTGCTCGGACGTATTCCCTTCGACCGGACCCTCGCCCGTACTTTCGACAAGGGGGAGCCGTTGCTCGACGAAACCTATCCGACCATTCAACGGTACCAGGAAATAGCTGGGCGTATCAGGACGCTCATCGATTACAAGAAGGTGTTGGCCGAACAACTGTAACACGATGCACTGAAGAGGAGACTCATGAAATTCGTATGCCTCAACTGTGAAACTTACATGAACTTCGAAAAGGTTGAAAAACCAGGGGAGGGCACGCTGGGAGTGTTTTTCGGCTGTCCGTCTTGCAATGCCAAGTTCTCCATGGTGACAAATCCTGGTGAAACCCAGATGGTCAGTTCCCTCGGAGTAAAGCTGGGGGGGCGCACTGTTGAGGCCGAGCCATTTGAGATGACGAAGGGTACGTTGAAGACCGAAGCCACCCCAGCCCCTGGTCAGATGGCGGCCTATTTGAATGAGAAAATTCAAGGAGGTCAGCCGGCTGTTTCTGCCGCTGCTGCGTCGCCTGCCAAGGCGCCTGAAAAAGCGAGTGGCTGTCCATTCTCCGCCATGGTTGCGGAAATGGGCCTGACGAACTCCGGCAAGCCTGCGAACGGTGCATCTGAGTTCACGTGGACTGCAGATGCCAAAGAGAAACTCGACCGGCTTCCGGCCTTCGTGAAGCCGATGGTTCAGGGCAGTGTTGAGACCTATGCGCGCAAACAGGGATTCAAGACTATCACGCTGCAAGTGATGGACGATTCAAAGAATGATTCGCCTGACGGGATGACGTGGTCACGCGAGGCGGAACAGCGGCTGGAAAATATTCCAGACTTCATCCGTCCTATGGCGCGCAAAGAAGTGGAGCGTGTGGCCAAGGAACGTGGATTATCATCTATTACCGCGCAAGTGATGGACGAGACCAAAGAGAAGTTCATGAAGTTTATGTAGTGAGAGCCACATGAGTCTGGTGTCGTGAGGCCCATCCAGTCGACTGGATGGGCCTTTCCATTCTCGACGCGCATTCATGTTACGGCTGTTACGATGAAGTGGTGTGTTTCCCTGCTATCTGTTCTACTGCTGGTGCTGTTTCTCTGGTTCTCCAACCTGACCGCACAGGTATCTTCAGAACATCATCAAGTCTCCCTCGCCACGGGCATAACGCAAGGTTCCCACGGAGAGCATGACGGAGGAGGGTGGGAAGGGTCGGCCCAAGGGGTGGCCTACTCAGAATTCAACCATCGGTTTGCCGGTCTCTTCGTGTTCCTGTTTGGGCTTGCTGAGTTAGGGCATGCGTTACGGTACCCGCTGCCCTCCTGGATTCGACTCGTGTTGCCGAGTGCCCTCAGTGTCATCGGGGCATACCTGTTGGTCTGGAGTGACCACGAGGCCTGGCCAATCGGCTCCTTGACCTTGGAGCAGACCTTTTCTGGACAAGACCCGGAAATCATTCAGCATAAATTCTACGCAATTTTCGCTGCCACCGCTGCGGCCAGCGAGACGCTTCGCCGAATCGGCTGGGCGCGCCACCCTGCCTGGGCGGCTCCATTAGTGGTTGGTGCCATGATCGGCGGACTGTTGCTGTTCTGGCACTCGCATGGGAATCATCCAGCGAATCAGACCATTGAACTTCATCATGCGCTTCTCGGAAGTCTTGGCGTTGGGGCTGCCTTGTCTAGCGCGATGGTGTCGTGGGGGTCTGGAGCGTCGAGTCTTCCAGTGGAAAAATGGGACCTGGCCTGGGCGGTATTCGTGATCCTCATAGGTATTCAGTTGCTTCTGTATTTCGAATAGCCCCTTCACTCGGTGGTTGCGTCATAATTGACACCTTTCTGAGGCCTGTGTTACGTCTAGCCTTTCATGAGGTGGTAGTGTCTTCGTACGCATCTCTAACCAGCTCACAAAGTTCGGGCCGGCGTAGAGGAGGGTCACATGGGTGGACATAGTCACTGGTCCACGATCAAACGGCACAAGGGCGCCCAGGATGCGAAACGCGGGAAGATCTTCACGCGAATCATCCGGGAGATGACCATTGCGGCTCGGTCCGGTGGTGACCCTGAGTCTAATCCCCGACTGCGTCTGGCGATCGCCAAGGCGAAGGAAGCCAACATGCCTGGCGATACGATGAAGAAAGCCGTTCAGCGAGGGACGGGGGAATTGCCTGGTGTGATGTACGAGGAATTTCAGTTGGAAGGATATGGCCCCGGAGGGACCGCCGTACTTCTCGAGATTACGAGCGACAACCGGAACCGGACCGTCGCGGAAATTCGCAGTCTCCTGACGAAAAATCATGGCAATATGTCGGAAGCGGGTGCCGTCGCCTGGCAGTTTCAGAAGAAGGGGCTCGTGGCAATTGAGAAGGGGAAGGTTGAGGAGGATACGCTGCTTTCGTTGGCCCTCGACGCCGGGGCGGAAGATGTAAAGGTTGGTGAGAAGAGTTATGAGGTGCTCACCACCCCCCACGATTTTGAAACGGTGAAGAAGGCACTGGTCGATGCCAAGATCGACGCAGCCCTGGCAGAAATCACCTTTATTCCACAGAATACGATCCGTTTGGACGAAAAGTCAGCCGAACAAATGCTCAAGTTGATGGAGATCTTGGACGAGCATGATGACGTGCAGAAGGTTCACGCGAATTTTGATATTCCGGACGAAATCATGGAGAAAGTGGCCGCGACCGCAGCAGGATAACAAGGTCGGCCAACCAGCACCGTCATGGCACTCGGATAACCAGACGACATGATCGCCTTTCTCACGGGGCGGTTGGCATTCAAGGCACCTACCCACCTCACGCTTGATGTGCAAGGGGTCGGGTACGAAGTTCATATTCCACTCAGCACCTATTACGCCCTCCCGAATCTTGACGAAGTTACCGCGCTGAATATTCACACGCATCTCCGGGAAGATGCGATCCAGCTTTTCGGCTTTCTCTCGCAAAGCGAGAAGGAGTTGTTTTTGCTGCTGACCAGCGTGTCGGGGATCGGACCGAAGTTGGCGCTTAGCGTGCTCTCGAGTTTGCCGATCACGGATCTGGTCCATGCGATCCAAACCGAGGATGTCGAGAAGCTGGCGACTGTTCCAGGCATCGGCAAGAAATCGGCAGGCCGCATTGTGCTTGAACTGAAGGATAAGGTCGGCAAAATCCAGGGTGGTTCGTCTCGGCTTGCGACTGCTGACACCTCCGCCGTGGATGGCCCGTATGAGGACGCCCTCTCCGCTCTGATAAACTTGGGCTATCGTGCCCAGGATGCCAAGGAAGCCTTAAAGCGGGCCACAAAGGCTGCGACAGGCTCGTTGGCGTTGAAGGAGCTCATTCGTGAAGGGCTCAAGGAGCTTGGAAGGGGGTAAGCTGATGTCATTCAACGCAAAGAATGGTGCCAAACTGTTTCTGTACAACGGCTTAATGGGGATTGCACTCGTGGTCATGGTGTCATCCGCGGGGCTGGCAGAAGAGGCCTCAGAGCCTAAGAGCATCAGAATGACCTGTGGAAGCTGTCCCGATGGATATGCGACGACCGGCGTCACCCAGGCTCCGGAAATCTGCAAAGACGGCGATCCGACGCTCGTGCAATGTGTTCCGTTGGGAGCCAACATGCTGGCTGTGTGCGGATCCTGCCCCGACGGGTATGCCGAAATCGGTGGTTCTTCAGTGCCTGCTCGGTGCGGGACCAAGGATGGTGGCCGGTTGTCGCAATGTCAGTTAAGGAAAATGGAGCAAAATTTTCCAGACTCGACCCAGGGATATAAACGGTGTCCTCCCGATTGCGGCAGTGCGGCCCAGCCTGGTCAAGGGACGCTTCCGCCCCCGCCAAAGTATCAACAGATGCCGGAGGGCAAATAGGCATGGGTCTCGTATCATGACCGAGCGGGTCGTGACCAATCGCGCCATGGATGAAGAGCGGGGTCAGGAGAATGTTCTTCGACCTCAGACGCTGGATGAGTATGTCGGCCAAGAGAAAATGAAGGGGTCGCTGCGAGTCTGTATCGAAGCGGCCAAGCAGCGGGGTGAGGCGCTCGACCACGCCATCTTCTACGGACCACCTGGTCTCGGGAAGACGACCATCGCGCACATTATTGCAAAAGAAATGGGCGCGGCCTTGCGCTCGACGTCAGGGCTGGTCCTAGCCCATGCCGGTGACTTGGCGGCGATTCTAACCAATCTTCAGGAATATGATGTGCTCTTTATCGATGAGATTCATCGCCTGCCTGCGTCTGTTGAAGAGGCGCTCTATCCGGCGATGGAGGACTTTCAGCTTGATCTGGTCATTGGACAGGGGCCTGCCACGAGGACCGTCAAGCTTGATCTGCCGCCCTTTACGCTTGTGGGCGCGACGACCAGGGCCGGTTCCCTTACCTCCCCACTGCGGGACCGATTCGGCTTAGTCTATCGGCTGGAGTTCTATGGGCCATCCGAGCTGGAGTTGATTGTCACGCGCTCGGCCGGAGTCTTAGGGGTTGGGATTGACCGGGCAGGCGCTGCTGAAATATCACGCCGAGCCCGTGGAACACCACGAATTGTGAATCGGCTGATTAAGCGCATCAGAGACTATGCCCAAATTAAGGCGGACGGGCATATTACCGAACAGGTGGCCAAGGAGGGGTTAGCTTGGGTCGGGGTCGATGAGGCGGGTTTCGACGATATGGATCGGAAAATCCTTCTCACGATCATCGAAAAGTTCAATGGAGGACCGGTCGGAGTGGAGTCCTTGGCTGCCGCTGTTCAAGAAGACAAGGGCACAATCGAGGATGTGTATGAGCCCTACCTGATCCAAGCTGGCTTTCTGGATCGTACCGGTCGTGGTCGGCAAGTGACTCGTTTGGCCTACGATCACTTTAAGCGTCCTGCTCAATTGCTGATGTAAACCTCGGGCGTTCTAACGTTTCAAGCTCCTGATATCCAAGCGCTATCCTTGCAATAGATTCAATCGTTCCTGTAGAATTCCCCACTTGTTTCCATGATCTACTATCCCTGACGGGGATGGGAAATCCCTCCTGCAAGTAGGTGCCCGAGGCGAGACTCAGCATGCCCAAAGATATGCCTGAATATCGTAAGGAAATCGATCGGATCGATGACGAAATTATTCGACTGCTCAATGAGCGGTCGAAGAGCGTCATCGAAATTGGAAGAATCAAGAAAGAAAAAAATGCTGATGCCAACCTCCATACTGCGGGTCGGGAGGCTGAGATCATCGAACGACTCACGAAACTCAACAGTGGCCCTTTCCCCAGCGAGGCCATCCGATCAGTCTATCGAGAAATCATGTCGGCTTCCTTGTCGCTTGAGGCTCCCCAGAAGGTCGCGTATTTGGGGCCGCGAGCCACCTTTACGCACATGGCCTGCATGCAGAAATTCGGGTCGTCCGTCCAGTATGTGCCTGTCTATAGTATTAAAGAGGTCTTCAGCGAGGTCGAGCGAGGCCGGGCCAATTTCGGGGTAGTGCCAATCGAAAACACTACGGAGGGTGTCGTGAATCACACCCTCGACATGTTTATCGATTCCAACCTGCTGATCTATGGAGAGATTCTTCAGGAGGTCTCACACCACCTTCTATCGAAGTCTGGTCTTATCGAGGATGTGAAGAAAATCAATTCTCATCCACATGCCCTTGCTCAATGCCGAAACTGGCTCGAAACCAATCTTCCGCATGTGCCAGCGGTTGAAGTGGCAAGCACGGCGCGGGCTGCCGAGCTGTGCATCGATGAGCCAGCCTCGGCAGCTATTGCATCGGAATTGGCCAGCCAGCTCTATGGGCTGAAAGTGATTAAGGCCCGTATTGAGGATAACCTCAATAATTTCACCCGCTTTTTAGTCCTGTCGCAGAAGCCGTCAGAGCGAACAGGGAAAGATAAGACGTCGGTGATGTTATCGGTGAAAGATAAAGTTGGCGCACTCTATGATCTGCTCCGCCCGTTCGCTTCCCACGGACTCAATATGACCAAGATAGAATCCCGTCCCTCCCAGCGCAAAGCGTGGGAGTATATTTTCTTTGTGGATGTTGAGGGGCATAGGAGTGAGGAGCGCGTGAATAGGGCAATTGAAGAGGTGAAGGCTCGCTGCCTCTTTATGAAGATTTTAGGCTCCTACCCGGTTCACGACTGATCATGGCACTGCACGTCCATCCCGATATCCGATCTCTGAGCCCGTACGTTCCTGGTAAACCAATCGATGAGCTTCAGCGTGAGCTTGGGCTCACCCGCGTGATCAAACTTGCTTCCAACGAGAATCCGCTCGGCCCTTCACCGAAGGCCTTGGCCGCGTTGACCGGTGCGCAGGATATGCTGCATCGATATCCAGACGGTGGGGCCTATCAGCTTCGGCAGGCCCTTGCTGATCGTTGGAAAGTGGGGCGTGAGCAAGTCATTTTGGGCAATGGGTCGGACGAGATTCTCGGGTTGTTGGCCAGGACGTTCTTGACGCCTGGCGATGAAGCCATCATGGCCGATCACACGTTCGTGATCTATAAGATGGAGGTCACCGCTGTCCACGGCAAACCGGTGGTCGTGCCTCTTGCCAATTGGACTCATGACCTTGAGTCGATGGTACGGGCTGTGACGCCGCGGACTCGCTTGCTCTTTCTCTGTAATCCCAACAATCCCACCGGGACAATGGTCTCGGCGGAAGCGGTCGATCGCCTCATGGCCAACGTGCCTAAGGATGTCATCGTGGTGTTCGACGAAGCCTATTTCGAGTATGTCCGCAATCCGCAATTCCCCGATGCGCTGGCCTATGTGAAGCAGGGGCGGAACGCGATTGTCTTGCGGACCTTCTCCAAGATCTATGGACTGGCGGGGCTACGAATTGGATACGGCATCAGCACCACCGAGGTGATCGACTTCCTGAACAGGATTCGGCCGCCATTCAATGCCAACAGTCTGGCCCAGAAGGCCGCACTGGCTGCTTTGGTCGATGACGAGCATGTGGCCAAGAGCCGGGCCGTCAACGAGGCTGGGATGGTGCAGATGGAACAAGGGCTGCGCGCGCTCGGAATAACTTCGATCCCGAGTGAAGCGAACTTTCTCTACTTTGATGCGAAACAGGATGGGCGACGGGTGTTCGACGCACTGCTGCGAAAGGGGATTATTGTGCGGCATATCGAGGGAGCCATGATTCGCGTCACCATCGGTCAACCGGACGAAAATGTTGCCTTCCTCCAGGCTCTCAAGAACGTCTTGGATGGAGGCAGGTAAGAAATAGAGTGAGGGAATTATGATCATTGTGTTGAAACCAGAAGCTTCGGAAAGTGAAGTTGATCACATTATCGACCGGCTGCGGGATCTTGGCTTAAAATCGCAAATCTCCACGGGCCAGGAACGCACTATTATCGGTGTCATCGGTGATGACCGGATCCTGCACAATCAGCCCTTGACGGCGCTCCCCGGGGTAGAAAGTGTTCTGCCGATCTTGGCACCGTGGAAACTGGTCAGCCGTGAGTTTAAGAAGGAATCGACGATCATCGATGTCGGTGGTGTCAAAATCGGCGCCAAACAACTTGTCATCATGGCGGGACCCTGTGCGGTCGAGCGACTGGAGCTCACGGTGGGGATCGCACATGAGGTGAAGGCTTCTGGGGCCACGATTCTTCGTGGTGGAGCCTATAAGCCCAGAACATCACCGTATTCCTTTCAAGGGTTGGGTCGTGAAGGGCTCGACTATTTGGTTGAAGCCAGGAAGCAAACGGGGTTGCCGGTTGTCAGTGAGATTCTTGACACCAGGGACATCGAGCTCTTTCTCGAGAAGGCGGACATTATTCAGATCGGCGCGCGGAACATGCAGAACTTCGAGCTTCTCAAGGAGGTCGGCGCGTACGATAAGCCGGTGCTCTTGAAACGGGGCCTGTCGGCGACAATCAAGGAGTTTCTTCTGTCGGCCGAATACATCATGTCTCGCGGTAACCAGAACGTGATGTTGTGTGAACGGGGCATCCGTACGTTCGAAACGCAATATCGCAATACACTGGATCTCGCGGCTATTCCAACATTAAAAGAGCTCTCGCATCTCCCGGTCATCGTTGACCCCAGCCATGCCACGGGAAAGTGGGATCTAGTGGCTCCGATGTCAAAAGCGGCGGTCGCGGCTGGTGCCGATGGCCTGCTCATCGAAGTTCACTCGAACCCTGAGTGTGCGCTGTGTGATGGTGAAGAATCCATCAAGCCCTCGAAGTTCAAAGCCTTGATGGCTGATCTCAAGAAAATCGCGAAAGCTGTAGACAGAGAGCTGTAAAGCCAGTATGGCCGTTCATTTCAAACAGGTTGCCATCATTGGTGTGGGGCTGATCGGTGGATCACTCGGGATGATCCTCCGGAGGAAGGCCTTGGCTGATCACGTCGTCGGTGTCGGCCGTCGTGTCGAAAACCTCAAGACTGCAGTTGCGTTAGGTGCGATCGATCGATACGTGGCTGATCCTCAAGAGGGTGTGCGTGGAGCGGATTTGGTGGTGCTTGCAACACCGGTCGATACGTATGAGCGACACCTCCATGAATGGGCCCATTGCCTTGCTCCCGCTGCGATCGTCAGTGATGTGGGCAGTGTGAAAGGCACCTTGGTTGAACGGTCGGAAGCGGCGATGCCCGCAGGCGTGCACTTTGTCGGGGCCCATCCCATCGCGGGAAAAGAAAAGACGGGAGTCGCGGCCGGGTCCGATCAACTATTCAAGGGCGCACGTTGTATTCTGACGCCGACAACACGAACAGATCCGGCGGCACTTGATCGGGTGAGGCAACTGTGGGAAGAAGCCGGTTCGATTGTCTTAACGATGGATCCACATCTGCACGACCAAATCCTGGGAGCCGTCAGTCATCTGCCCCATGTGGCCGCCTTTGCACTGATGAACGCCCTGGCCGAGCTTCGCGATCAGCAGGTCCCCTCATTGGATCTTGCCGGTCACTCCGGAGGAGGCTTACGGGATACGACCAGGATTGCCGGGAGCTCTCCGGAAATGTGGCGAGACATTTTCTTGTGGAATCGGGATAATGTAGTGTCCTATATCGACAGATATGTAGGGGCCTTGGAAGGCGTGAAGCAACTGATTAAAGCTGGGGATGCTGCTGGAATCGAGAAGTTGCTCGAACGGGCCAAAGGCGAACGTGAGAAGTTGAATCGTTCCTCTCTGGGCCACTCATGACATCATTGACGATCACCCCGGGCCGGCCACTCAAGGGAACAACCACCGTTCCTGGCGACAAGTCGCTCACCCATCGGGCGATCATCCTCACCGCACTGGGAGAAGGGACGAGCACGGTTACGGGCTACTGCCAGGGAGAGGATTGTCTGAACACGATGAGGGCTCTTCAGGGAATGGGGATTCCTATTACCCAGACTCCGACCGAATTAACTGTCTGCGGGAAGGGGTTTTGGGGGCTCTCTGAACCGACTGGCCCGATCGATTGCGGTAATTCTGGGACCGGCATCCGTCTACTCACGGGCCTCCTGGCCGGACAGGATTTTTTCTCGATCCTCACGGGCGATGAATCGATCAGACGGCGTCCTATGGGCCGGGTCGTCAAGCCGCTGCGCGAGATGGGGGCGGCTATTGGAGGCCGTAAGGGAGGAGAGCTGGCGCCATTGGCGATTACAGGGGCAGCCCTCCACGCTATTGAGTACGCCTCCCCCGTGGCCAGCGCACAGATTAAGTCGTCGATCCTGCTCGCGGGCCTCTTTGCTGAAGGGACGACTCGGTATCGGGAACCACGTCTCTCACGAGACCATACTGAGCGGATGTTTCAGTTCTTTGGAATCCCTCTTGCGAGAGAAGAAGACGGTGTGCTGGTCTTGCATGGACGACCATCGGTCGGATGGCGAGGCGTTCATGTGACCATTCCTGGTGATTTCTCGGCAGCCGCATTTCTCATCGTCGGCGCGACGATTGTACAGGGGTCTGATATCACCATTTACAATGTCGGCATGAATCCAACCAGAACCGGTCTCATTGATGTCATGAGGAAGATGGGAGCCGACATTCAGGTTCTGGGTTTGCGAGAAGCGGCCGGCGAACCGGTTGCGGATCTCCGCGTGAAGTCATCCGCACTGAAAGGCGTGACCATCGGTCATGATCTTATCCCGAAGACGATCGATGAATTTCCCGTGCTGTGTGTGGCTGCTTCTGTGGCGGAGGGGGATACGGTGATTTCCGGAGCCGAGGAACTGCGAGTCAAAGAGAGCGACCGGATTGCGACCATGAGTCGCGAGTTGCAGGCTATGGGAGCGCTTATCGAAGAACGGCCTGACGGGATGATCATCCGTGGATTAGGCCAAGGAGGAGAGAACGGCAGGCTGAACGCGGCGGGCAAGGCCCAAAGCCATGGAGACCATCGTGTGGCCATGTCTCTCGCCATCGGTGGGCTGACGGCGGAGCAGAGTATGACAATTGCTGATACGAGCTGCGTGGACACGTCATTTCCAAACTTTGAAAAGACACTCACCAATCTGTTGACCCAACCTGGGTGAGAGTGGTGGGACAAACGATACGGTTCGAGAAGTAAGGGGACTGAGTGATTATCGCGATTGATGGACCAGCAGGGGTGGGCAAGAGTACAGTAGCCAAATTATTGGCGGCTCGTCTTGGCTACCTCTATCTTGATACAGGGGCACTGTACCGAGCCCTCGCATGGAAAATCTTGCAGTCGAGGATCCATCCGACTGATCAGGCGCAGGTGACGACACTTCTCCCAGCCACCTCGATTCACATGCAGTTTCAACAGGGCCTGGTGCAGGTCTTGGTCGATGGCTTGGACGTGACAAGGGATCTTCGTACGCCCGAAGTCACGACGGCAGCTTCTATTGTGTCTGTTATCCCCGCCGTCCGTGAATGGCTGTTACCGATCCAGCGTCAGATCAGCCAACGAGGGTCAGTGGTTGCGGAGGGACGGGATATCGGCACAAAGGTGTTTCCCTCTGCGCCGTTCAAGTTTTTCTTAGAGGCAGATGCGACGGTACGAGTCGCGCGACGACACCGTGAATTGGTTGCCGTGGGCCGTGGGGAGACGGTTGAAGCCACGTCTCAAGATCTGTCGGACCGAGACCAGCGCGATCGGACCCGTTCGATCGATCCATTGGTTCCAGCAGATGACGCACGATTCATCGATACGTCTACCCTGAGCCCTGATCAAGTAGTGGAGCAGATGATTGCGGCTATGTCGACCGGGTCGTGAGTGGGGTTATCTACGGATTTCTGTGGGTGTTGGCGCGTGCCGTCAGCTGGATGTGCTTTCGGTATCGTGTCGAAGGTCAGGTTCCTCAGGCCGGAGGGATGCTGATCGCGGCAAATCATGCCAGCTACCTCGATATTCCACTACTGGGCTGTGGGATGCGTCGGAGGGCCTGGTACTTGGGACGGAACGACTTGTTTCCGATCCCGGTGTTGAACGGTCTGTTGCAGGCGTTGGGCTGGATACCGGTGAGGCTGGGACGTCTTGACCGAGAGGCGTTTGGGAAAGCGGTCAACCTAATTCGAGCAGGGCATGTGGTGGTCATTTTTCCGGAAGGCGGTCGCAGCCATGATGGCCACCTCCGGCCTCCGAAAGCAGGTATCGGAGTGATTGTGTCCCAGACTGGGTGCCCAGTCGTTCCAGCCTACTTGAAAGGAACCTTTGACGTGCTGCCCATCGGGGCTCGCTGGCCTCGGTTGCGTCAGGTTACAGTACGATTCGGGGAACCCATTCAGTTCGAACCGGGAAAACAAAGAGAGAGGGCAGAAGCGAAACAGTTCTATCAACAGGTCAGCCGTACGGTGATTGAGCACATTGCAGCCTTAGGTCAAGTTCTTGCTCCAAAGGGGAAGGACGATCTGGCTCACGACACACCCAACAGGCCAACCACCGACGCTCACAACGCTGAGTGAGCCCGGTGACTTCACCATCAGCACCCGACAATAGTCGGAAGAGGTAGGACGTTCATATGAGTACGGTATCCAACGGTAGTGACGCTCAGTTAGACCGGGAGGCATTGGCCGCGTTATACGAAGAAACTTTTCGGAACCTTGAAGAAGGCACGATTACCGAGGGTCGGGTCGTGGCCTTGAACAAGGACAAGGTCGTCATCGATATCGGGTACAAATCAGAGGGTATGATTCCGACTGATCAGTTCTCTTCCGAGGAGCTTCAGAATCTTAAGGTCGGTGACCGGGTCCAAGTCTATATCGAAGAATGTGAAGACGCAGACGGCAATCTTGTCCTTTCCAAGGAAAAAGCCGACAAGATGAAGATTTGGGAGGAACTCGAGACTCTCCACAAGGAAGAGAAGAGCATAGAAGGGAAGATTGTCTCACGCATCAAAGGCGGCATGATGGTCGATATTGGTGTCAAAGCGTTCTTGCCAGGCTCGCAAATCGATCTTCATCCAGTTCGTGATCTGGATGGGCTCGTTGGAAAGACCTTCCCCCTGAAGATCATCAAGATCAACCACCGGCGAGGGAATGTGGTCGTGTCAAGGCGTGTGTTGTTGGAAGAAACCAGGGATAAAAAGCGGCAGACAACGCTGGCTACGCTCAAGGAAGGACAACTCATCCAGGGGACCGTCAAAAACATCACCGACTACGGATCGTTCATTGATCTCGGCGGGATTGACGGGTTGCTGCACATCACCGACATGTCGTGGGGGCGAGTTGGACACCCATCGGAACTGTTTACGGTGGGAGATAAGGCCGAAGTCACCGTTCTGAAGTACGATCGCGAAACCGGTCGTATTTCTCTCGGGCTCAAGCAGAAGAGTGCGGATCCCTGGACCAATGTTGCCGGTAAGTATCCGATTGGCACCAGAGTCCGCGGTCGTGTGGTCAGTCTGACCGATTACGGAGCGTTTGTAGAGCTCGAGCCGGGTGTCGAGGGATTAGTGCACGTTTCCGAGATGTCGTGGACGCACGAAGTCCGGCATCCATCGAGAGTCGTAGCGGTTGGTGATCAAGTGGAAGCCGCGGTGCTTAATGTCGACCCCGCGAGCCGCAAGATCTCATTAGGCATGAAACAAACGGCGCCCAATCCCTGGGACATGATCGAAGGCAAATATCCGGTCGGGACTCGTATTGAGGGAAAGGTAAAGAGCCTGACTGATTTCGGTGCCTTCATTGGACTTGAAGAGGGGATTGACGGGCTCATTCATATTTCCGACATGTCGTGGACGAAGCACATCAAGCATCCCTCTGAGCTGTTCAAAAAAGCACAAAAAGTGGAAGCGGTTGTGTTGCGTATCGACAAAGAAAAAGAGCGGCTCTCGTTGGGCTATAAACAGTTGGCGCGTGATCCGTGGGATGAAGCGATTCCAGCGCGCTATCACATCGGGGATTCAGTGACCGGCAAGGTGTCGAAAGTCGCTGACTTTGGAATCTTCATCGAGTTGGACGCTGGGGTGGAAGGCTTAATCCATGTCAGCGAATCTGGTCTTGAACCCTCTGCGAAGCTCGAAGAAAAGTTTAAGTTGCAGGATGACGTGACGGCGAAGATAATCAAGGTCGATCGAGAGGAACGCAAGATTGCACTCAGCCTTCGGGACCATCAACAGGACTGGGAGCGTAAGCAGGTTGACGACTATCACTCGACACAAGGCGTGTTGGACCAGAGTCTGGGGCGAGCGGCCAAACAGAGCCGGAAACGGTCGCAACCGGACGATCAAAACTAAGTCGATCGGTTTTGGGAACGATGTGGGATATGGTCAATGGCGGATGAAGTGACACCGGCGGAACAGCCTCCCAAACGCCATCTACTGCGGAAAGCCTTTTGGCTTTTCGCAGTGGGGCTGGGGGTGCTAATTCTGATCAATCTCTTGTTCCCCGACCTCGATTTATCCACTGAGGACCGGATCGCTCTGATTCGAGTTGAGGGAGTCATTCTGGATTCTCAGACGACCATTGGGGAGCTGAAGCGATTCAGCGAAAATCCTTCCATCAAGGCCATCGTCATTAGAATTGATAGTCCTGGAGGCGGCGTTGTGCCATCTCAAGAGATTTATAATGCCGTCAAGCGGGTCAGAAGTAAGCACAACAAGGCGGTGATCGCGTCAATGGGAAGTGTCGCCGCATCGGGAGGATATTACATCGCTGCCGCAACGGATCGGATTGTGGCTAATCCTGGGACTCTGACCGGTAGTATCGGTGTTATTATGGAAACGGCCAATGTGGAAGGGTTACTCCAGAAGATCGGTGTGGAGGGGGTCGTCATTAAGAGCGGAAAGTATAAGGATGTCGGTTCTCCACTTCGGAAGATGAGTGCGGATGAAAGAGGCTTGTTGCAGGGCGTGATGGATGATGTCCATAAGCAGTTTATCGAGGCGGTATCGGAAGGCCGTTCACTCGAGCTCCGGGCTGCTCAATCGTTGGCCGACGGGCGAATCTTTACCGGACGTCAGGCTAAGGAAGCAAAGCTGGTCGACGAACTCGGCGACTTGGAAGATGCCATTCAACTGGCTGCGGAGGTCGTCGGAATCGAAGGGGAACCGAAGGTCATCGAGCCTCGCCGTCGGTTTTCTCTTCGCGAAGTTCTAGACTCGAAACTCAGCATGCTGTTCCCCAAGTTGGATGTTCAGCCGGGTGTGAATTTGAAGTATCTTATGGCATTCTAGCTGTGGCCATGAAGGTGTGGCGGTTATCGCGGCGAAGGGAGGGTGGATATGACTAAGGCGCAGATCATTGAAAAAGTTTCTGAGCAAGTCACCACGCTGACGAAGCGACAGGCCGAAGTAGTGATCAATACCATTTTCGATTGTGTCAGGGATTCGCTGAAGAATGGCGATAAAACTGAGATCCGTGGCTTCGGCAGCTTTCGTCTGCGGGCTCGTCGAATGAAAGAAGGGCGCAATCCAAAGACCGGAGAGACGGTTGCGGTACCGGCCAAGCGAGTCCCATTCTTTAAGGCCGGCAAAGAGCTGAAGGAATTACTCAACCAACAGTAGCGATTGTCTGGTTGAAAGGGGAATCCATGTCGGCATCAGATTCTTCGCAGGCGAATACCACGGACGTCCGCTGGACCGACGGTGCTCTCAAACGCATGGAGCGCGCCCCAATATTTCTGCGTGGCATGGTCCGTCGCTTGGCTGAGACAAAAGCGCGAGAATTGGGGTACGAGGAAATCACCGAGGAGATTCTTGAGCAGTTTAAGGGACAGATGATGGGACGCATGGGCGGTGAGGCCGGCATGGCCTCCGCTGTCGATGAGATGGCTAATGGCCGCCTGCCATGGACTGCCGCCGCGAAGGAACGGTTGGGTATGGTACCCGAGTTTATGCGCGCGATGATCAAGCAGATTGCGGAGGAAATTGCGAAGGAGCGGGGGCATCTCGAAGTGAATGTCGAGCTGTTTGAAAAAGTGGAAGCGCTTGGTGACCTCCGTGAGGAGAGCGGCCCCCCGATGGAATGGACCGAGGAAGCTGTGGCGCTACTGCAAGACAAGTTAAAGCACTCGCCGCCCATCGCAATGGACTTTGTGACGGATATGCTGAAACGAGATAGTGAGGATCTGGCCAGAGAACGGGGCCTCACCCGCATCGATGAACAGATCCTGCATGAACTCTGGGAAGCACCGCAGGAACGAATGGCATGGACGGATGAAGCCTGGAAGCGGCTTCAAACGTCTCCTGATTTTGTCCGTAGCGGTATCCGCAAAGCAGCCGAACGGCGTGCACGCAAGCTGGGGTTGAAAGAAGTTGACTCAGACCATTTGACGACATTTCGGAATCAGGCGATGATGAAAGCCGTCAAGCGCATCCGCTCGTTCGGCTATCATGAATTAACGTTCGATGCGTTCGAAACCGCTCTCCAGAAAACCAAGCGTTTGCAGGGGAATGATCAGGCGGAGAAACGTCTTCAGGAAATCCGTGGACACTTTGCCGACCCGTCGACAAAGAAACCTGATGGCGGAACTCTGGGAGCCGATCTCATGGATCGTTTCCGCAGCTATCTCAAAGGCGAGGGAACACTCTAATTGGACGAAGCTTCTCCTCCATCAATTCCAACGTGTTCCCAGAAAATACCCACCCAACCAATTCAGATCGGAGATTCTCTTCTAGTGGGCTTCCACCTGCTGAGGCCAAAACTTGTGCCGAATTTGCGGGAGCGGTTCGTTGTCTAAATTGGGAATGTCGTAGAGACAACGATCAATCATCGAAACTTCGTCTTCGGTTAAGGGCAGCGTCACTTTCTTCTTCCAGAACTGATCAAGCGTAAAATAATCCGCCGATTGCGGCTTCTCCGCCAACAGCTCCTGCATTTTTTTGAAGCCCGGGGTATCAACGCCAGGGATACGCCCCTTGTTTCGATCATGACACCAGGTAAGAACTTCGGCAATCCCGTACATCGTGATATCAACGTTCACAATTTTGCTCATAACCTTCCTCCTAAAAGTAACGTCGCATCATAACGTAAGCGGCAGGCAAAATTCAAAGGCTGATGAGGTCTTGCTGAAGATTGCGCGTGGGAAGACCGCCTCTGTATACTGGGCCTTCTGATTCCATCATCATAGGCCCATTGGTCGAGCAGGGTTGGGGTGTCGGAGACGGTGTGAAGACTGGTATCGAGCGGAAGTCCCATGCAGCCAGGCCCCTTCTTTCCCTGCTATGGCTGTTTCTTCTCATTGGTCATGGTCTGTGGGCCTGTTCCAAGAGCGAGCCGTATAACCCACCTGATCCTTTTTATTATTTTGCCAGCTACAAGGTCGGCAAGAATCCAACCACGATTGTCGCCGAGGACCTCAATCATGACTCATTCACCGATCTCGTCACCACTAATATTGCGAGTAATACCCTCTCGATACTGTTAGGGAATGGAGATGGGACATTCAGAGATCAGATTCAGCTCAATGTTTGTCAGGAACCGCGTTCCCTCGTGATGGGCAACTTCAATCAGGACCGACATGCTGATGTGGCCTTGGCGTGCTCCGGTGGCGACGAAATCATGATCTTGCTCGGGCATGGAGATGGAAAGTTTGAAGAGGGACCACGGTATCCGGTCCATCGTGCACCCATTGCACTGGCCGCCAACGATATCAACCGCGATCATCATACAGATCTTGTCGTTGCCCTACGGAATGATAAAATCAAAATATTTCTAGGGAACGGGACCGGTGAATTTCGACACGGAGCTCAGTACGAACATGGAGATACTCCCACATCCGTTGCCCTCTCTGATCTCAATACCGATGGGAGGCTAGACATGGTGGTGACGAATGGAGGACCTATGTCGAATGCAGTCTCCATTTGGCTCGGGAATGGCGACGGTTCTTTTCGGGAGCCCACAGACTATTCGACAGGCCGTCGACCTCTTGGCGTAAGTTTTGCCGACTTCAATAACGATCATCACAGAGATCTACTGGTTATCAACGGAGAGAAGGACAGCTTCACGACATTTCTTGGAAACGGCAACGCGACATTCCGATCCGGTAAGGATTCCGGGGCTGATGCCGGTCCAAACTTTGGGTTGGCGAAGGATTTCAATGGCGATAGGATCGAGGATGTCGCGATCGTCAATCTCCAGTCCAATGACCTGTCGATCTTATTCGGGAAAGGCGATGGGACTTTCCATTACCCACCGAGAAATTACCGCACGAAGTCCGGTCCGTTTGCTCTTTCGTCCTTTCATGTCATAACCTCTGCGCTGGAAGAACCGGGACTGGCCATCGCCGATAACGGGAGTGGAAGCGTCTCGATCTTTCTTCACCGTGGACTCAAATCTGTTGCAACGTCGAAGGCACGAGGGTCGGACGCGAGCAATCGCTGACTATTCTTGACAGCCAGGAGGGCCTTCGCTAGAGTTGCCGGTGAGGAAAACTGCCCGCGATTATCAGGCATTACGATGGCGTTTCGATCCTTTGCATGGTGGTTCATGATTGGGGCTCTCTTGACCCTTTCCGTCCTGATGGTGCAGGGTGGGGTTCGGGATTTGTGGGAAGGGACTCAACCGGCTGGGGGCACGAATGTCTTGGTGTACTTTGGCACGACGCTCATGGGCGGCGGCTTGCTCGCCGGATGCGTCGCACTCATCATGAATCGCATTCGGTAATCGGAGAGAACGGGACATGTATGGAGTGCCTCAAGTGCAAAGGATTTATGCTGGTGGAGCGTCATTATACCCTTGTCAATCGTCGACTATACGCACGCTGTCTCAATTGCGGGTTCTGGATTGATCTGGCCGACCTCCTCCGGTTTTTTCATAAAGTCATTGATAGTGGGCGGAAAGGTGATAAAGTGCGTGAATCCTTTATTTTCTAAAAGAGGCGGTCTTTTGTGGCGCAGCACGACCCTATCTCGCCCGACGATCATAGACAGAGTTGGGGTCGGATCCTTCCTCGTCTTGCGCTAAGTTCGGCCGTCTTTCTTTCGTTGCTCATACTCACCATATGTCCGGCTTCAGGGATGGAGGACCATTCTAGGACGCGGGCCACCCATCCTGTCAGCTATGTTCCGCAACCTCTCCCTTGGAAACGAATTCCGGCGCACAGCATTCTCCTAAAGGAATTGCGATCGGGTCGCATCCTGTACGAGTACGAGGTGGGGAAACGTCTCTCGCCGGCTAGTCTTACCAAGATCATGTCGGCGCTGATCATTCTTGAGAAAGGCCGCCTCGATGATCTGGCCACCGTGAGTCGGAATGCGGCGAGAGCTCCCAAGACTCACCTGCGACTCAAGGTTGGAGAAGTGTTTCGCCTGGGAGATTTATTGAAGGCGATGATGATGGTCTCAGCCAATGACGCCTGCCTGGCAGCTGTCGAGCATGTCGGCGGCGATGAAGCGCAGTTTGTGAAATTGATGAATGCCAAGGCCGTGGCACTTGGACTATCCGGCACGCATTTCAGCAACGGGTGCGGGTTCGACGGGCCCGATCATTACTCGACGGCGGAAGATCTCGCGACACTCAGTGAGGTGGCGATGGGGAACGCGGTCTTCCGAGGACTCGTCAAAGAAGAACGCGAAATTATCACACCGGTTAGTGGCTATCGCGCCTACGTCCTGCATAACACGAATCGTTTACTTGGTCGCATTCCAGGTGTAGTAGGGGTGAAGACCGGATTCACTTCCAAAGCAGGTCGATGCCTGATTGCGAAAGTCTCTCAAAATGGCAGCGACCTGCTCCTCGTGATTCTGAACTCCAATCGCCGGTGGAATACTGCGAAAAGTTTGATCGACTACGGCCTGCGCGCGACCGAAACAGTTCACTAGCAGAAATTACCCGCCACGCAATTCATCGGGCCTTCACATCTCCCGTTTTTCCTATCCACTCCTGGGAACATATAATTTCAAGCTGCATCCGCTGTCTGAAGGGATGGATCTTCCGGTGAAATCCGAGGTCGGAGGCAGCTGAGTAAGATCGACCGCTCTCGCGCCAACTCAGGTGAGTCGTGAATCAAACGAAAACGAATTGGATACCAGGAGAAGAATGTGGTGAGGCTATTGATCATCCGTTCGTCCTGGCGCAGCGCCTGGGAGTGACGCTCAGGCAAACACAGGGGAATCAACGCGACAAGTCCTAGCAGGCTGCGGAAAAACTCATGTTGACCGTGGGCCTCATCACGGGTATCGAGAAGGAAGAAAGGGAGCTCTACCATGGGACGTAGGAAGTTGCTTGTTTTCTTTCATGGTCGTAGCTTGATCTTCCCCCGATTTGGTGGACACCAGGTTACGCGACAGCTGCCCTAGCCTC
>CAKKRK010000190.1 GCA_919902665.1 Nitrospiraceae bacterium | reverse complement strand
ATCGCGAGATCAATGAGGCGGTCCGTCGTCACACGAGGGACACGCCCCTCTTCCAGTAATCCGTGATACAGCCCCTTCGCTGGATTCAGATTGTGATACTCCAAGTCTAAACTCTTCAGCATCGGATCGGTCCACTCGACATGTTCTGCTTCTCGAAAGCAGTCCAGCAACCACAGCTTGGACGCCCAATCGACACGCCCAACGAGCTTCTGATAATCGCCGCGCAGATCATGGAGCACTGATGCCCATTGGGCAAGAACCCAATCGGTCTCTTCATCCTGCCCGCTGTAATGTCGGACGGCACAGTCAAGAAACCGCTCTTGAATATCCACAGCCGACATCATCTTGTGAGACTGTAACCGGACCAGCCAGCGCCGTTCTTGATCCTGTGAAATCTCTTGAAGCGCTTCCACCGGTTCGTCGATTTCCAATTCTTGAGGCGCATGTCCCTCCTCAATCAGCTGCAGCACCAGCCCGGTCGTACCGAGCTTCAATGCCGTGGCATACTCGGTCATGTTGGAATCGCCTAGCAGCAGATGAATCCGTCGGTATTGATTGGGGTCTGCCAACGGTTCATCCCTCGTATTCACAATCGCCCGATTGTGCTGCACCCATTCGAAGAAATCGTTCACGATATAGTCTGCACGTTGAGAAATTTGAAAGGGCAACTCCGATATAGGCTGCGCACTGAAACCCGAACGTGGAACAAGTAACCGATCCACCTGAATCCAGGCATCCTGTGGGGCTGCAGAACCGACACGCCCAGAGCCGGTAAAAATCTGCCGGGTCACAAGAAACGTCACGAGTGGAGTCATCCCGCGCCTCGAAAAAGGAAACCGCCTGGGCACCAGGTAGTTCTCGTGCGAGCCAAAGGTCGCATCCGTCTCATGGTCGATGTTGTTCTTGATCAACGACACCTGATCACAGAACCCGAGAGCTTCGATCGTTCGCTGCAATAAGAGATCCCCGGCACGGTCCGACGCCACCACATCCATGAGAGAATGACATTCCGG
>CAKKRK010000189.1 GCA_919902665.1 Nitrospiraceae bacterium | reverse complement strand
TAAACCGGACACTTCACGTGCTACAAAAACCGGACAGATGATGTGCTAGCTACAGCCGAACATTGGCATGCTTGTCAGAATTGAGACAAATCAGTATCCTGGTACGTACGCATCAGAGAACCAACTATGACCACGATTGATGTTCTGAAGATCAAACGCAACGACATCCTTCGACTCGCCTCACAACATGGCGCGCACCATGTCCGTGTGTTTGGATCGGTTGCCCGCGGTGAAGCAGGAGCGGCCAGCGACGTTGACCTCCTGGTGCAGATGGACAGCGGACGCAGCCTCTTGGATTTGATTGGACTGACTCAGGAGCTGGAATCCATTCTGCAGCGCAAAGTCGATGTCCTCACGGATGAAGGCCTCAGCCCCTATTTGAAAGAGCGCATCCAGGCCGAAGCCGTCCCACTATGAAGGACGATCGCATCTACCTCTTCCACATTCGGGACGCCATTCAGCATATTCTCACCTACACTGAAGCCGGCCGGGAGAGCTTCTTTGCCGACCGTAAGACCCAGGATGCAGTGGTGCGCAATCTGGAAATAATCGGCGAAGCGACAAAACGCCTGTCCCAGGCGCTCAAAGACGCTCATCCTGATATTTCGTGGAAGCCCATCGCCGGGATGCGGGACAAACTCATCCACGACTATTTCGGTATCAATCTGCAGCTGGTCTGGGATGTGGTCGAGCGAGACTTACCGACGTTGAAGATCAGGATCGCACAACTTCTCACGTCCCTTGAGAAGAAGCCATCATCCTAATCTAGGATCTGCTAGATCCCCAAGTCTTGCGACAGCCGCACTTCCGATTCGTCATCGATCTCTTCCAGGCAGGTAAAACAGGAGAAGGGAAACCGGTCGACGGGAATCGCACAGACCTCTCCCACCGGCGATTCGTCCAGAGCTGGCCCTCCGCATTCCTTGTGAATCAAGACGAGCATGAGACCTCCCTCGTGACTAATCGGTGAAACAGCTCCAGATGTTCAGGACTACTCAACCGATGGTCGCCTGGAATTAGTCTGAGATCAAGTGGAAAACTGGGATCGCGACGACGCAGTTCATCGGCAAACCGCCGGCTTCCATCCGGGGAAATGACGATATCATCCTGCCCATGAAGAATCGTCGTCTTGACGTGACGGGTGATGTCACATGTCTTGGCCCAGTACTGTTCGCTTTCCTCCACCCACGTCCAGGACAAGGGCCAATCCCGATGTACCGGATCATCGTCCCACGGCATCCATCCGGCGGTATGCCAGTCGTGGAGCCGTTCCTGGGGGATGGTCTTGGCTCGCTCACCCATCATGTTAAATGCCGGCGCGATCAAAATCAGTTCTTCTACAACTGAGAATTCCTGCGCGACCAGCCAGGCGATCCAACTGCCAAGCGAATTGCCTACGATGGTGACGGGTGGCCCAGCCTCGATCGACTTCACTACTATCCGTGCATCGGCAATCCAATCCGAAAGGGTGTAGTCCGTGAACTGTCCTTCTGAATCACCGAACCCACGCACGTCGTAACAACAAAACCCCCACCCCTTCTCCTGACACCATTGCGCCAGCGCCTTACTCTTATTGCCCCACCGCTTGGACAGAAAACCGGTGATGAAGAGGATCTGCCGATTTTCGCCATTGCCGCGATCACCTTTGATGCGTTTGCCATCTGCACCGATGAGCTCGAAAGGCTGCATGTTCATCCTCCGAATCTCTTTGTGATGAACGGCCCCAGTCGCCGCAGCACCGCTTCGGGAATCGCATGCCCACCTCGGAAGCTGTGCCACTCCACGGCGAGGCCCGCTTGCGTCAGCGCATCACGAAGACGCTCGGCTCCGATGTTCGGAAGAACATCGTCTTGCGTGCCATGACTTTGGAAGACCGGGAGCCCCTTCCGCTTCGGCATACGTGGCCCCCAGACCGCCTGAGCCAGCAAGTTCCCGGATAGCTGCACCAGCCCAGCGAATGGATAGTCGGTCTGCAAGACGGCATCACAGGTGAGCATCGCTCCCTGTGAAAAGCCGCCGATCACGGTTTTCTTGTAATCGATCGGGAGCTGTTTCGGGAGTTCTTTGAGAAAGGCTAGTAACCGTTCACGTGCTAGGGCCAGGCCTTGAGGAACTTCCACAGACAGATCACGAATGCGGCCTGCGGCGCGATCTTCCTGGATGCGCGTGAAGTCGATGATCCACCAGGCGCGCGAATCGCCGAATCCCATGTTGAGCGAGAGCGGTGCTTCCGGGAAGAGCCAGCGGGTCTTGGCCGGAACATCGATCACATCCGCCAGCGGCACCAAATCGTCCCCCGGTGCGCCAAATCCGTGAAGGAGCATGACGAGAGGGCCGTCACCACCCCCCTGCCCGTCTACTCCGCCGGTGAGCCGAACCTTTAATCCACCGACTGACACTTCACGCATGCAGCCCCCTAACTAAGATACAGATATTGAAGCAGCGCCACCAACCCATACAGAGACGATTCAACGACCGGCTGCTGATAGAGAGGGACAAAGGCCCCCCGTTCGTTGTCTTCCACTTCGCTGATGACGTGCTGGATCTGTTTCACTCGGACGTCGTGATCCTTCCCGATTCCCAAGGTCTGGACGATTTGCCGGTTGAGCCCGGCGAGCATCGCCGCTTTTGCCCGGCTTGCCGATTGATAGAGGAGGAAGGCGCCAAGGAGCGCCAGCAACACATTCACCGACCACGAGAGCAAGAGTAGCAGCGGATAATTCCAGATATCGAAATATTCGTTGCGCGCCGCGATCATGATTAAGAGCGCGATGAAGGGGTACCGGATCAGTCGATTGACCACCTCCGTCCGCTGCGCGATCAGGTCTACCACAGCGAGACACTGTAATTTTTCGAACTCTGTTTTCTGCGCTTCACCCAACCCGTAGTTCCGCAGATACTCGTTCCGGATGTGGTCGGACCACCCTCCCGTCGAATTGATGACCCATCCGATCCACCGGCGGCATAGCATCACCGCATCGAATACCGCCAGGTTCAGCAGCACCACGATACCGACGCTGGCGAGCGTCATGACCGAGTCCACGTTGCAACTCAGGGCCCCACGACAGGGATGGATATATTCTTCGTCCAACACAAAATAGCCGATGGCCCACATCGCTCCTGCATAGATAATGAACAACAGAAGCGTGCGAACAATCCCCTGGCTCAGCCGACTGGCTTCTCGATACCGGACCCAGGCCTGATCCAGCTTCATTGGGGCGATGGTGGCGAGGGGATGGTAGACCCGCTGGAGATTGGTCCAGACGGTCTGAAGTGAAAGGCGGTACCGTCCTGATGTCGCTTCAAACCGAAACTTCTCGCTGATCTGATCACCGTTTTTCTGGAGATCGCGGGCACCCTTCACAAACAAGAGGACGGTCAGGACCACCACGAAGAACCGCAACAGCTCGCTCGGCCAGATACTGACACCGGCCGTCCATGAGAACGGCTCCCCTTTATCATGCCCGGCCAGCAACGCCTCGGCCCCTCCAGCTAAGACAAACACCGCAAACAGCGCCACAAGAACCACTGCCGCGGTACTCAGCGCACGCGGAGACCGTACGATGCCCGACCAGAGGCGCTGATTGCTCCAGGCCACCACCACCACAAGGACAAATCCCACCGCTGTCGCTGCGGCCACCGCGGCATTGTCAAATCCGACGCCTTGTCTCAGCTGGCCGTATCCATCCGTATGGGCCAGATCGGGGCGCAAAGGATGAATGGTGCGCACCGCTTCTTGCTTCACGATGCTCACGTCCACCGCCCCATTCCGGCCTGCCTCGAATAGTCTGATATGAGATCCCGCATCGTAGAGACGGTCGTCGGGTGTCAATGCCGCATGGTAGGTGGTCGTACAGGGACCACTCGGGGTTCCAACCTGCTCATCACGGCGGCACAGGACATGGCCGACCGCCCGTAACGCGGCGAAATAAGTGGAGGTCTGATAGCTGCTGCGGAAGGGCGGGACATCTCGCTGCAGACCACCATCCAACTGCAACCCGAAGGGAGAGGCGATGACCATGTTACGTGTCCATTTATACTCGCTCGGGTGCAGATGCCGGCCATCAAGGCCAACCGTAAAGAAAATGGCGTGCGGGAATGCAGGACGGAGGGCTTTGATGATCAAGAGCGAATCATAGGGATCCGTCCCCAAAATGCCGATGGCGCGAGCCCCCTCCCCCTCGTCATGGATTCGATCCACCAAGGCCCGTACATAATCGACCTGACTCGTCCCTTCCGGACGATCCCGCTGGCTCTCCTTGCCGTTGTCGGCACGAGCGGCTTTTCCCTTGTCCTCCCCCGGGACTTCCCCATCAAGGCCGCTCAAGTAGCTATACCGATGGACGTTGAGGGTCAGAGATTCATAGTCGGCCTGTCGTTGAATCTGTAGGTCAACGGCCTGTGGAATCGTGGAACACCAACTCTTAATCTCCACCGGCACCTTGATGCGTTCCAGATCCCACTCGGACAACGTCGCAACTTTTGTGCAGGCAGCGGCCCGAAATTCAATGGGAAGGGCTCGCCCATAGAACGAATCCCATTCCCCAATCAGGATGACGGCATCCCACCCAAGCCGCACCTGCCGGCGCTCCAACTCCTCGACTAACGAGTCGAACAACTGATCATCGGACCCGATATCATAGGCCAAGCGGATATTCGCGTCCGACAACCGGCGAGCGAATTCCTGCTCGCAGGCGGCATACGTGGCACAGGCTGTACCTTTTCCACCATCCGTGTTGAGTCCGTAGGCCAGAAGCCCTTTCATCGCGCTGCTCCATGGGGAGTACAGCTCGATCCAGCCGTCGACATTCGGCCAGACCCCGACCCCTTCATGAGGCTCGGCATACGATTCACCCGCCTCGGCCAGGAGTGCCCGAAATGCCGAGGACGTACGAGGTCCGAGGATTTTGAAGGTGACGGCCTGTTGCAGGTTCGGATTCAACCGAACAAGCCTGCGCGTATCATTCGTGAGGAGGCACTCGCTTTTCTTCTCAGCTTCTCGGCAGACGAGCGCTTGCGAGAACGCTGTCAGACTCGCGAAAAATCCCCGGCTCAGTGCGTCGTCCGGAAACCAAACCACCAGCACGTCCTGAGCACGAGCCCCTTCCTCGCCACACACCCTCGTCTTCCGGAGTCGGTACCATTCGTACGGCAAGGCTGAAAGAGGGCCCTGCGGATCCCACTCGACAAAGGACAGTTGGCCCTCCTGTTCCGGCACATAACAGGCCACTCCGAGAGCAGTCCCGACGGCATAGCGATCACGAACCCTCGACTCGGTACTTTCGACATAGGGTCCTCCGCTGGTCGTCACCAGCAGGACCGTGACGTGATGGCCATCCTTGACCCGATCTGCGATCGCGTGTCGGAGTGATCGGAGCCGCTGTGTGAGCGGCGGAACAGGAGTGGTGGAGGGCCGGCTCGTCTTGACTTCCCGTAGGCCCCGCTGAACTGCCGCGACGGGATCTTCCCACAAACGGGCACGCACTGTTTGCTCCTCGACGGTCGCTCTCATATCCAATCCCGTCCCGACTGGTCGAGAGCTGCGCAGCGGTTCTTTCACCAACATGACGCCGGCCAGCGCCAGCACAAGCGTGAGGGCACCTGCCACCGCTATCTTGGAATCGCTTTGTTTTTTCGCCATCTGGCTTCTCAGAGATGTGGTGCGTCAGAGAGATCTTCGTGTAGATGCCACGCGCGACACTCTACAGCAGACCGTCCTGAGAGTGAAGCCGAGGTCCCTTACAACGCAATTGCAAAAGTCACAGCCGACTACGACGAGCAGCTCACGGAGAGATGTCTGCCCCAGTTGGGTGGCGGAAGGGCGTAGGCGTCCATGTCTGGTTGGTCGCTGAAGGGATCTTGCAGCAGTGTGAAGAGGCGGTCGATCTCAGAGAAGTCCTTGTTTTGTGCTTTCTCAATCGCGGTCTGAGCAAGATAGTTACGCAACACGTACTTAGGATTCGCACGATTCATCCTCTCACGCCGGTCGTCGTCATGGCTGCGTTCACTCCGCAGGCGATCTCGATAGCGCGCGGCCCACTCGTTAAACTGATCACGGCTGAGGAAGTGTTCTCGCAGTCTGTCGTTCGTCGCGTCTTCCGCAGTGGAAAACGTGCTCAATTCCCTGAATACGATTGTGTAATCCGCATGGCTGCCCTGGAGTAAGCCCATGAAGTTGCGAATGAGTTCGTCGTCTTCCGGCTGCGCGTCGACCAATCCGAGTTTCGCCCGCATCTGCCTCTGATATTCCTGATCAAATAGGGGCTGATAGGTCTCCAGGCCTGCTTTCAACACAGCTTTTTCCACCAATGGCAACAAGGCTTGTGCCAAGCAGCTCAGATTCCAGAGCCCGATGTAGGGCTGCTGATTGAAGGCATAGCGGCCGTTGTGGTCTGAGTGATTACAGATGAAGCCGGCGTCGTACTCATCCATGAAGCCGTACGGCCCATAGTCCAGCGTCAGGCCGAGGATCGACATATTGTCGGTATTCATGACCCCATGTGCCCAACCAACGGCCTGCCATTGAGCGATCAACCGTGCAGTGCGCTCAACGACATCGGTAAAGAACCGGGCGTACTTGTCGCCATCATCACGAAGATGTGGAAAGTGGTGCTCGATCACATAGTCGGCCAGCGTTTTCAGATGCTCATGTTGCTTTCGGTAGTAGAAGACCTCGAATGTGCCGAAGCGGACATGTGACGGCGCCATGCGGACCACCATCGCGCCAGTTTCGATCTGTTCGCGATAGACTTTGTCGTCACTGCCGACGAGGCAGAGTGCCTGCGTCGTCGGGATGCCGAGGCCCTGCATGGCCGCGCAGCAGAGATACTCACGGATCGTCGAGCGCAGCACCGCCCGGCCGTCTCCATCGCGTGAGAACGGTGTCATCCCCGCCCCTTTCAGGTGCAGATCCCACCGTTCTCCTCGTTCGTTCGTTGCCTCCCCAAGCAGGATCGCACGTCCGTCACCAAGTTGCGGAACATAGACACCGAACTGATGGCCGGAGTACAGCATGGCCAGCGGCTCCATGCCAGGCGCCAATGAACTCCCACCAAAGAGCGCTGAGAATTCTGGCCTCGTACATTGTTCTGGGTCGAGATCGATCAACTCGGCGGCGGCTGAATTGGTGTGAATGAGATACGGTGGAGCATGAAAGGGAGTGGGGTTCACTCGCGAGTAAAAGGCTTGTGGCATCCGAGCATAGGTATTGTCGAAGGAGAGCGTTTCTACGGTACGCTGCGTCATGGTTCTGTGTACCATGACGCCCTCGGATTTCGCCACTTACTCACGTTCATCGATGACAGGAGGTCCGTTCTGATTAAAAGGCATATCCCAGGCAAGCCATCTGACATTCCTATCACAAGAATGAGGGTTGACAGCAAGGTGTCCAAACAGTTGTACTGCGGCAGTTTGATCCTATAAATTACTGCCGCCCTATATGGCGACGCTCATGATGGATAAAAAGGAAACGCTCATCCGGTGGTGTAAACAATACTTCACCCTTTAACGATCGCTCGTTGACCCAACTCGACAGCGTGACTGTCTTTGCAACTGCCATGATGATCAGAATTAAAAAGGGACTGGATGTGCCGATCAGCGGGAAACCGGAGCAGCTAGTCCATGTCGCCAAACCTGTCCGCCACGTTGGCGTGCTTGGCCTGGATCATGTTGATCTGAAGCCCGCCATGCTCGTCGCCGAAGGGGACAAGGTGAAGCTCGGCCAAGCATTGTTCGAGCACAAGAAGTTACCCGGCGTACGCATCACGGCCCCGGGTGCCGGCACAGTGCGTGCGATCCACCGTGGAGCGCAACGCCTGCTCCAGTCGGTCGTCATCCGGCTCGACGACACCGAAGACGAGGAGACCTTTACATCCTACCCTGTCGACCAACTGGCCAGCCTGACCGACACGCAGGTGGTGGACAATCTCTTGGCATCAGGTCTGTGGGTGGCCGTACGTGCGCGTCCGTATAGCAAGATCGCCGACCCGACCACACGGCCAGCGGCCATCTTCGTGACGGCGATGGACAGCAACCCGCTGGCCGCCAATCCTATTGCCATTATCACCGCAGAGGCTGAATCGTTCGGCCATGGCCTGACAGTGCTGTCGCGCCTGGGTACCATGCCGCTGTGGGTGTGCACGTCGCCGGCAGCTGAACTGCCATTACCACAGGGTATAGGCCATCTACGCCAGGCCAGTTTTGAAGGCCCCCACCCGGCCGGTCTGCCGGGGACTCACATTCATTTTCTCGAACCGGTCGACGTCAACAAGGTGGTCTGGCACCTCAACTACCAAGAGGTAATCGCGATCGGCAAGCTGTTTACCAGCGGCCGCTTATCGACCACGCGCATCGTCGCGCTAGGCGGACCTCACGTGAAACAGCCACGCCTGTTGCAGACCAGGCTCGGCGCCTGTATCGAGGAATTGATCGAGGATGAGGTTCAAGACGGTGAGAGCCGCGTCATCTCCGGTTCGATCTTGTCGGGGCGTCACGCAGCTAGCTGGTCGTCCTATCTGGGGCGCCATCACCTTCAGATATCCGTGATTCCGGAAGGGGTCGAACGAACGTTCATGGGCTGGTTCACACCTGGGCGGAACACATTCTCCCAGAGTAACGTCATGCTATCGAGTCTCTTCCGTTACCGACGGGAAGAGTTTGGGTTGACCACCGGGCTAAACGGAGGTCTACGCGCCATGGTGCCCTTCGGCAACTTCGAAGATATCATGCCGCTGGACATCCTCCCGACGCAGTTGCTGCGCTATCTGATGGTGGGCGACACTGACATGGCGCAACAGTTGGGCTGCATGGAACTGGATGAGGAAGACCTCGCATTATGCTCCTTTGTGTGTGTCGGCAAGAACGACTACGGCCCGGTGCTACGAAACGTGCTGAGCCAGATTGAGGAAGAAGGCTGATGGCAGGTATGAAACGCTATCTCGATCGTCTCCGGCCCCTGTTTGCCAAGGGCGGCCAGTATGAAAAGTACTATCCCGTGTTCGAGATGGTCGACGGGTTCTTCTATTCCTCTCCCGAAACCACGCACCACGCGCCGCATGTGCGAGATGGCATCGATCTGAAACGATTGATGGTGTACGTGGTGGTGGCGCTGATTCCCTGCATCCTGTGGAGCTGGTTCAACACCGGCTATCAGGCGAATCTGGCCCTCGCCAAAATGGGGATGGCCAAGACAGGCTGGCGGTATGACCTGCTGGCAACGCTCCATATCGGGTTTGATGCTGGCAGTATTCTGGCCAATACGGTCCATGGCTTCTTGTACTTTTTTCCGATCTATCTGGTGACCTTAATCGTTGGCGGTATCTGGGAAACGGTCTTCTCCACGGTGCGCCAGAAAGAAATCAATGAAGGTTTCCTGGTCACCTCCATGCTCTTCACGCTGACGCTGCCACCCAATATGCCTCTCTGGATGGTCGCCATCGGGATCAGCTTCGGCGTAGTCCTCGGCAAAGAAATCTTCGGCGGGACCGGCAAGAATTTTCTCAATCCCGCCCTAACCGCGCGGGCGTTTCTGTTTTTCGCCTATCCCGCCGAAATCTCCGGTGATCGGGTGTGGGTGGCGGTAGATGGCTATTCCGGTGCGACCGCGCTCAGCCTGGGGAAAGTGGGCGGCGTCGAGGAGATCATCCGCGGGGGCACGACCTGGTGGGATGCCTTTCTCGGCCTGATACCCGGCTCTATGGGGGAAACCTCCACTCTGGCCTGTCTGCTCGGCGCAGCATTCCTGATCTATACAGGAGTCGCTTCCTGGCGCATTATCGTCGGGTGCTTTGTAGGAATGGTCGGAGCTTCGCTCCTGTTCAATATGATCGGCAGCGAGACCAATCCTATGGTGGCGATGCCCTGGTACTGGCACCTGGTGCTGGGCGGGTTTGCCTTCGGCGCGGTCTTCATGGCCACTGACCCCGTGTCGGCCGCCATGACGAGTGCCGGGCGCTGGGCCTTCGGTATTCTGATCGGGGCGATGACCGTGCTGATCCGCGTGGCGAATCCCGCGTTTCCTGAAGGCGTGATGCTCACGATTTTGTTTGCTAATGTATTCGCACCCCTGATTGATTATACGGTCATTCAGCTGAATATCCGACGGAGGCTTCGCCGCCATGTCCGCGTCTGAATCCGATTCCGCCGTCTCCACTGCGCCGGTTGAGAGTGCGAGCCGGACGCTGCTGGTGACCTTTGTGGTCTGTCTGGTCTGCTCGGTGGTGGTCGCCGGTGCGGCGGTGCTCCTTCGACCAATTCAGGAAACGAATAAGAAGGCCGACCTCATACGGAATGTGATTGAGGTCTCCGGCCTCCTTAAAGAGGGACTGACGGAAGAACAAGCGCTGAAACGGATTGACGCTCGTATGGTCGAACTGGCAACCGGCGACGAGGTGAAGGGGATCGATCCTGACACCTTTAATATCGTCAAGGCCGGAAAGGATCCCGCAATCTCTATCGAACTCACCCGCAGAGAAGACCTGGCGGGGATCAGACGCGAACCGCGCTATCTGCCGATCTATCGGATTGTCGGTGAGAACGGCGACTTGAAGAAACTGATCCTGCCGGTGTACGGCTACGGGCTCTGGTCCACGATGTACGGATTTCTTGCCCTTGAGGAAGATCTACGAACGGTGCAGGGCCTCCGCTTCTATCAGCATGCCGAGACCCCTGGGCTCGGCGGTGAGGTCGACAATCCCAAGTGGCGGGCACAATGGACCGGCAAAGTCCTCTTCGACGAGAACTGGAAGGTGCAAGTTGAAGTGACGAAGGTCGCGGTTGACAGTTCCACCCCGGAGTCTCACCACCAGGTTGACGCACTTGCTGGCGCCACCATCACCTCCCGAGGGGTGGAGAATTTGCTGAAGTTCTGGTTGAGCGACAAGGGGTACGGGCCGTACCTGTCCCGGTTGCGTCGCGAAAGGAGCTAACGCGCATGTCGTACCAACACAAGAAAATCATGTTCGACCCGATCGTCGACAATAACCCCGTCATCCTACAAGTCCTGGGGATTTGCTCGGCACTGGCCGTAACCTCGAAACTCTCGACCACGATCACGATGTGCATCGCGCTGACCGTGGTCACAGCCTTCTCCAATGCCGCCATCAGTCTGGTCCGCAATCATATCCCGAGCAGCATTCGCATCATCGTGCAGATGACCATTATTTCGTCGCTGGTCATCGTCACCGATCAATTCATCAAAGCCTATGCGTTCAGTATCAGCAAAGACCTGTCGGTCTTCGTCGGGTTGATCATCACCAACTGTATCGTCATGGGACGCGCTGAAGCCTATGCGATGAAACATCCCCCGCTCCCCAGTTTCCTTGATGGGCTCGGCAACGGCCTCGGCTACAGCGCACTGTTAATGGTCGTCGGGATCATTCGCGAGCTGTTGGGGGCCGGTTCCCTGTTCGGGTATCCGATCCTCCCACTTGATCGAGATGGCGGGTGGTATGTGCCGAACGGCTTATTACTTCTGCCTCCGAGTGCATTTTTCCTGATCGGTATGATTATTTGGGTGGTGCGCTCCTGGAAGCCGGCACAAGTCGAGCAACCTGAATTCAAGATCTATCACGCCCCTCGTCCCGAGGTGGCCTCATGATGGACCTGGTCAATCTGTTTATCAAAGCGGTCTTCGTCGAGAATCTCGCGCTGACGTTTTTTCTTGGCATGTGCACGTTTCTGGCCGTCTCGAAAAAAATCGGCACGGCACTCGGACTCGGCATTGCAGTGGTCGTCGTCCAAAGTCTAACTATCCCGATCAATAATCTGATCTATCAGTTTCTGATCCGTGACGGTGCGCTGGCATGGGCGGGGCTCTCTGAGATGAGTCTGGATTTCCTTGGGCTCATCACCTACATCAGCGTCATTGCGGCGGTCGTCCAGGTCCTGGAAATGTTTCTCGACCGATACGTCCCGAGCCTGTACAACTCACTGGGGATCTTTTTGCCGCTGATTACCGTCAACTGCGCCATTCTCGGAGGCTGTCTGTTTATGGTCGAACGTGACTATACCTTTAGCGAGAGCGTTACCTATGGCGTGGGCTCCGGTTTCGGATGGGCGCTCGCGATCGTGGCCATGGCAGGGGTGCGTGAAAAGCTCAAGTATTCCGACATACCAGAAGGCTTGCAGGGACTGGGTGTCACATTCATCACCGCGGGGTTGATGGCCCTCGGGTTCATGGCCTTTTCTGGAATTCAACTCTAACAGGCTGGGAAAACTCATTTGGACCTCCCTAGCCATGCCAACGTGCGATATGCAAAGCGACACCAACTATCCATGCGGGAGACTCAAAATGGCCGTCCAGCGAGGCCGTAGCGAGCGAAGAGGCGAATCGTACTCTGTGCCGTATGTTGAGCCTCTGAGCGACGCGAGAACAATGCTGGCGGACTTTTTCAGCATCCCGCTGAGTCTAATGAGAGACCGCGTATGATCGAGATCCTCTTAGGAGTCGGTGTCTTCACCGGGTTCGTCCTCATTCTCGTCGTCTTCATTCTGAGTGCGCGCTCCAAACTGGTGGCCAGCGGCAATATCACGATCACCATCAACGACAAGAAATCGATCGAGACCCCGATCGGAGGCAAGTTGCTCAATGCGCTTGGCGACGCCAAGATTTTTGTCAGTTCCGCCTGCGGCGGCGGTGGTACGTGTGGCGTGTGCCGGGTCAAGGTCTTCGAAGGGGGTGGAGTCATTCTGCCGACCGAAACCTCGCATATCAACAAGCGTGAAGCGCGCGAGGGCTACCGTCTCTCTTGCCAAGTGGCAGTCAAACAGAACCTGAAGATCGAGGTTCCAGATGAAGTGTTTGGGGTCAAGAAATGGGAGTGTACCGTCCGCTCCAACCACAATGTGGCCACCTTCATCAAGGAACTAGTCCTGGAGCTTCCCCAGGATGAATATGTCGATTTCCGTGCCGGAGGGTATATCCAGATTTTCTGTCCTCCGTATGAGCACCCGTTTAAGAATTTTGATATCGAAGAACGGTTTCGCAGCGACTGGGACCGGCTGAAACTTTGGGAGCTTGTGTCCAAGGTCAATGAACCCCTCGAGCGCGCCTACTCCATGGCCAACTACCCAGAAGAACGTGGCATCATTATGCTCAATATTCGTATCGCCACGCCCCCACCGCGCACGCAAAATCTGCCGCCGGGGAAAATGTCCTCCTACCTGTTTGGACTGAAACCAGGGGACAAGGTCACCATCTCAGGGCCGTTCGGCGAATTCTTTGCGCGTGACACCGACAATGAGATGGTGTTCATTGGCGGCGGGGCAGGGATGGCGCCCATGCGTTCGCATATTTTCGATCAGTTGGGCCGCCTCAAGACCACACGCAAGATGTCCTTCTGGTACGGAGCTCGATCGAAGCGTGAGATGTTCTATGTCGACGATTTCGATAAGCTGGACGCCGCGCATGACAACTTCAAGTGGCATGTTGCCTTGTCCGACGCTCTCCCAGAGGACAACTGGAGCGGCTATGCCGGCTTCATCCATAACGTGCTGTATAATGAGTATCTGAAGACCCATCCGGCGCCAGAGGATTGTGAGTACTACCTCTGCGGACCGCCGATGATGAATGCTGCCGTGATCAAGATGCTATTGGATCTGGGAGTCGAGCGGGAAAACATCATGCTCGATGATTTCGGAGGATGACCGTCCATGTATCCCTCCATTCCGCGCCTGCGTACGCTGATTGCCTTGATCGCTCTACTCGCTGCCGGTGCCGGCTTCAGCCTGCTGCGTCCTGATCCGCCTGTCCCAGAGCTGCATATGAGTGGTCGCACCATGGGGACCACCTATAACGTCAAATACCGCCCCACCCAGAACGCTCCGGCACTGAAGGCGATGCAAACAGAAGTGGATGCCTTGCTGGCCGAGATCAATCACACCATGTCTACCTATGACCCGGAATCGGAGCTGTCGCGCTTTAACCGTCTGCGCACTACCGACTGGGTACCCGCATCGGCTTCGCTCCGTGCCGTGCTCAAAGCCGCGCTTGAGATCGGGACCCAGAGCGAAGGGGCGTTTGATATCACAGTTGGTCCTCTGGTCAATCTCTGGGGCTTCGGCCCCGAGTTTCATCCGGACCGCATCCCGCTTGAAGCCGACATTGCCGCCGCGCGCAGGCGCAGCGGTCTCGACAAAGTCACACTCAGTGAGGCTCAGCAGGCAATACGCAAGTACCGCCCTGATGTCTTCCTGGATCTTTCCGGAATCGCCAAGGGCTACGGGGTGGACCGAGTGGCTGAACTCATGACCGCGCACGGCATTGAACATTATATGGTGGAGATCGGGGGCGAGATACGGGTACGCGGGCTCAAGGAGCACGATACACCTTGGCGGATCGCGATTGAGAAACCGTTGTCAGGCGAACGTTCGGTGCAGACGATGCTGGCCCTCAGCGACATCGCGCTCGCCACCTCGGGCAATTATCGAAACTTTTTTGAAATCGCCGGGCGACGCTATTCCCATACCATCGATCCGACCACCGGCTGGCCGATCGACAATCATCTGGTGTCGGTGACGGTGCTGGCCGAAACCAGCATGCGAGCCGACGCCTGGGCCACTGCGTTTCAGGTGTTGGGACCTGAGCGTGGCATGGCCATCGCGGAACGGCTCAACCTTCCCGTCCTCTTCGTCATCGAACGTGATGGACAGTTTGAGGAACGCGTCTGCTGTGCCTTCCAACGGTACCGGAAACAGGAGGAGTTGTCATGACGATTTTCCTGGTGACTTTTCTTGTCATGGTAATTGCGATCCTGGCGATGGCGGTGGGTGTCCTGCTCGGTCGCCGTCCGATCGGCGGCAGTTGTGGCGGTCTTGAGCGCCTTGGTCTGGAGTGTGATGCCGGCTGCGACAAGCCCTGCCCGGAACGTCTTGCCCGTCTGCAGTCTCCGAGGAAAGAACTGCTGTAAGAGGGCCAAGACAACCACGCCCTCGGTGAATTTATGCACTGGCTACTTGAATCCGCGAGATATAGGGTGTATTGATTTTCTTTAATTGGTCGCCACTGGCTTGAAAGAGGCCGTTATGCCTAACACAATCTTGGTTCCGTTCGATGGCTCGGAGAGCGCGATGCGTGCACTACATCTTGCTGTTGAGCGAGCACGTGAAAAACCACAAAGTCGCGTGCATCTCGTAACGGTGCACCCCCCGCTACGCGTGTACGGAGAAATCCAGGTCTACGTGGGCGACAAGAAAGCAGCGGAAATGGCAGCACAGTATAATCGTGAGCTTCTCGAACCGGCAGAGCACGTGCTGCGCGCGTCGGGCGTAGCGTTCGCGAGCAGTACGGAGGAAGGCGATGCCGCCGAAAAGATTGTCGAGTGCGCCAAAGCAGTTGGGGCCGGCGAAATTGTCATGGGATCGCGTGGACTCGGGCGTATTGCTGGGCTCGTGATGGGCTCGGTCACCACCAAGGTCGTCCATCTGACCCAGATCCCCGTCACGCTGGTCAAATGACTCAGGTTTCGACGCAACATTTCAAGCCACTCGCGCTCATTGAACGGAAAACCGGGTGTTGGTGATGTCCCCCTTGCATCACCGGTGAAACGCAGGCCGGAAATCTCACCGAGTTGTCTTCGACGCATGCTCCGTGGAAAGTTTGCCTTGATTTATACTCATCTGCCTGTGTAGCTTCTGGTTTCCTTTGGATTTCCGGTGTATCTGGATCGTTCGGTCGTCACTTCGAACCACGACCTCAGGAAATTCAACAAACTTCTCGTCGACAGTCGCCTGATCGGGCGCTTGTACGACGACCGCTTTGCGATGGTGGCGGACTCGCTGCTCGTATTGCGAGGATCAACGAGAAGCAGGGGAGCGTCATGCGTCTTGAAGAGCAGAAGATTCCATCGTCGCAGGCGGGCATCGGTCCGCGGCTGGTCATCGCCGGAGCCGCGTTCGCATTATGGCTCGCCCCCTCGCTTGCTATCGCGGCGACTGACCCACCCACCGCGTTTGGCATCCCGTTCGATTTCATCTTGTTCGCCCTCACGCTGCTCGGCGTGGCGCTGTTCCACCACCATACGCTGCAGGTGGCGCTCACTGGACTCGGAACGATCGCGTTGTACAAATTGGCGTTCACCGGGTTCAAGACCGGCGATGGCCTGCCAGGCTTGGTCGGCCACCTGGCCCATGAGTGGGTCATTCTTTCCAATCTGCTGTGCCTGTTGCTGGGCTTTGCGTTGCTATCCAAGCACTTCGAGGAAAGCCATGTTCCCGCAGTGCTCCCAAAGTACCTGCCGGGACATGCAAAGGGTGCATTCGCGCTGCTTGCGATGGTGTTCGTGCTGTCCTCGTTTCTCGACAACATCGCCGCGGCGATGATTGGAGGCGCCATGGCACACACCGTCTTTCGCGGCAAGGTCCACATTGGGTACCTCGCCGGGATTGTCGCCGCCTCTAATGCGGGCGGTGCGGGCAGCGTGGTGGGCGACACCACGACCACGATGATGTGGATCGACGGCGTGAGCCCGGTTGACGTACTCCACGCGTATGTCGCCGCGGTGATCGCACTGGTTCTGTTCGGCATTCCGGCCGCGTTGCAGCAGAACAAGCATTCACCGTTGATGGCCTATGAGCCCGGTGGTGCGCATGTGGATTGGGGCCGCGTCGGTGTTGTGGCGTTCATTTTGGTAACGGCGATTTCCACCAACGTGTACATCAACTTGGCGCACGCCGAAATCGCCGATAGCTTCCCATTCATCGGCGTAGCCGTGGCCCTGGCGATCCTGGTCTCGGCGCCGTTACGCAAACCAGATTGGAGCCTGTTACCCGACGCGACCAAAGGCACGATTTTTCTGCTCGCACTGGTCACCTGTGCCTCGATGATGCCTGTGGAAAAATTGCCGGTCGCCTCCTGGCCATCGGCCATGGGGCTCGGGTTCATCTCTGCAGTGTTCGACAACATCCCGCTCACCGCGCTCGCGCTGAAACAAGGCGGCTATGACTGGGGCATGCTCGCCTACACGGTGGGGTTCGGCGGCTCGATGATCTGGTTCGGCTCGTCGGCCGGCGTGGCCTTGTCCAACATATATCCAGATGCGAAGAACGTCGGTCGCTGGGTGTATCACGGCTGGCATGTCGCGGTGGCGTATATCATCAGCTTCTTGGTGCTGCTCGCGGTCATGGGCTGGCACCCCACTCCCAAACGCGGCGATCCGCCGGTCACAACGTCTTCTGTTGCGCAACCAACCGAGGCGCCGGCGCACTAGAACGTCTCATCCTTCTCGACGATGTCGCTGTCGGCTCGGTATACTACGTTGTCTCGATAGGACCCCTTTTCCAGACAGAGGCCGCGCGTGAAGAACCGCACAACGCATTCTTCTCCTGCTAAAAATCCGGTTCAATCCAAACCCGAAGTCGCCGCTGCCGAGGTGTTGGCCTGGGTGAGCGATTGTCTGGAAGGCGGACTCTGTCTCACCGCCAAAGGACTCCTGATTTTTGAGAACGCGCAGTTCGGCGAACTGGTCGAAGCTGCTGCCGTGCCGCGTGACCGACCCACCCGGGATGAGACGGGTATACGTGCTCACCTGTTTGCCGATTCGATGGCCTGGAATAAGGAAACCTTGGGATCTAGGGGCAGTCAAACCTATCGGCTCGCTGACCGCGAAGGCCAACCGCTTATTTATGAGTGCCGCTACAGCGTCGTCCCGTACCATGGGGAGACCGGAGTGCTCTTGGTTCTCCGAAACGTGACAGAACATACGGAGCTGGTACAGGAAGCATCACAAATCGCTCGATTTCAATCGGTGCTGGCCCGGATCGGCACCTTGGCCGTCAGTGATGCCCCGGCGCAGGAACTGATGAGCGAAGCCGTGAAGCATACCGCTGAGGCCCTCGAACTCGAGATGTGCAAGATTCTTGTTCCGCGAGAATCAGACGATCACTTGGCTGTGGTGGCAGGAATCGGTCTTGAACCGGAATTGATCGGCAAGCTGACGATCGAAGGAGGGACACATTCCCAGGCCGGATACGCCATCCGGGAACGGCTGCCGGTTGTCATGCGGGATTTGCGAAAGGAAACGCGGTTCACGCCCTCAAAGCTTCTGACCGAGCATGGCGGCATCGCGGGCATGTGTGTGCCGATGCTGGTTGAGGACCGGGTGTACGGAGCCATGACGGCCCATTCCAAGACGGTTCGTGACTTCACAGTCAAGGAACTCGAGTTTCTCTGTACGGTTGCGAATACCGTAGCAACGGTCCTGGAACGACGTCGCCGTGCCGATACACAGCGAGATCTCTATCATCGATTGTTCATGTCGGCGCAGGATGGGATCATGCTGACCGACACCAAAGGGTACATTCTGGAGTGGAACCCGGCCATCGAGCGTATGACGGGTTGGACACGTGACGAGGCACTCGGCCAGCGGCCATCACTCTTGAAGTCAGGCAAGCATCCTCCGGAGTTCTATGAACGACTCTGGCAAGCGATCCACTCTGGACTGGCGTTCGTGGATCGTTTCGTCAATCGCCGGAAGGACGGATCGGAGTTCCTGGTCTGGGAAAGCGTGAGCCCCGTCAAAGATCGTGACGGGACTACGCAATTCTATTTGGCGATTTTAACGGATCTCAGCGAGCGAGAGCAGATGCTGGAAGCCCTGCGCCACGCTGAACAGGTGAAATTGATCGGCCAACTGGCCGGCGGCATCTTGCATGAAGTCCGCAATCCATTAATCGGACTCGGAAGTCTGGCGACGCATCTCGCAGAACAGGAACAATTGCCCCGGGCCGCCAGAGACCGCTGCGCGCTCATCGCGCGCGAAGCAGCCCGTATCGACGAGCTGCTGGAATCCCATTTAGGCCAGCTGCGGCCACGCCCATTTGATCTCCAGCCCTGCGATCTCCCATCCCTGATCGACGACATGCTGACACTGCTACAGCCCAATCTCAGCAGGCAGCGGATTTTTGTGAAAAAGATCATCCCGGAGGTTCCTGTGGTGGATGCCTCCCGTACCCACCTGCAACAAGCCTTTCTGAATATCTCAATGAATGCGATCGACGCCATGGGGAACGGAGGAGAATTGACGATCCGAACCGCCTTGATAGCAAAACAAGGTCCGGGGATTTCGGTGACGTTCTCCGATACGGGGAAAGGCATCGAGCCCGAGGATCTACAGCGAATCTTCGAACCGTTCTTTACGAATGGGAAGGCGAAAGGAGTCGGCCTGGGCTTGACGATCACCCACGACATCGTCGAGCGACACGGCGGGCAATTGGCGATTAGCAGCCCTCCCGGAAGTGGAGCAATCGTCGAGGTGTGGCTGCCCCTGAAGCGAGAGACCTAATATGACCTGGCAACTCCTATTGGTGGAAGACGAAGCCTCGGTCCGCGAAGCGTTCGCCCTGCGCCTTGCCGATCAAGGCTACGCCGTGCAGACGGCAGGATCTGGAGAAGAATGTTTGACCCTGCTGAAGACCTTTGAACCGGATATTCTGGTGCTAGACCTTGTGATGCCGAATCTGTCCGGCATGGATGTGCTCGAACGTGTCAAGCAGACCTCCCCCAACTTGCTCGTCATTCTGTTGACCGCCAGGGGTACGGTGAAGGATGCGGTTGAAGCGACGAGGCTTGGCGCGTTCGACTTTGTCGCCAAGTCCATCGATATGGAAGACCTGCAGCACGCCTTGACCAGGGCGACTCAGCTGCTCACGCTGCAGCGCCAGGTTCATTTGCAGAGTGGGCAAGATGCAGAACGCTATGCGCTCAGCCGCGTTATTGCCAAAAGCCCGGCAACGCAGTCCTTCATGAGCCAGGTCCGTGAACTCGCCAAGAACGACCGTGTGACCGTGCTGCTCCAAGGAGAAACCGGCACCGGGAAGCAATACATCAGCCGCGTGATCCACTCGAACGGCGCCAGGGCCCAAAAGCCCTGTATTGAGGTGGACTGTCCTTCGATTCCACGGGAACTCTTTGAAAGCGAACTGTTCGGGCACGAGAAAGGCTCGTTCACCGGCGCGACCGGCCGCAAAACCGGATTGATCGAATTGGCAGAGGGAGGGACGGTCCTTTTTGATGAGATCGGGGACCTCCCCCTCCCGTTGCAAGCGAAGTTGTTACGCGTGATCGAGGAACGTACATTCCGGCGCGTGGGCGGGTCAGCCAACATACCCGTGGATGTTCGCTTCATGGCCGCAACGAATCGGAATTTGAAAGAGGCGGTCACCAAAGGTGAGTTTCGTGAAGACCTCTACTTCAGACTGAATGTCGTGACTCTCATGATCCCCCCCCTGCGGGAGCGGCAGGATGACATCATGCCATTAGCCGAGCAATTCTTGACCCGATCGGCTCTTTCACTGAGAAAACCGGTTCGTCATTTCGGAGACAGCGCACAAGCCATTCTGTTGCGATACTATTTCCCCGGCAATGTGCGCGAGTTGAGCAATCTCATAGAACGCGCGGTGCTTTTCTGTCCGGGGGATACACTCGAATCGGTTCATTTTCCGTCCGACATGCAAGGGTATCCTTCACAGCCAGCGATGGATATGGCCCAGCCTACATCCACTTTTTCTGACACGGCGGATCTCGATCAGGTCCACGTGACCTTCCGCCTCGGCGAGTCGCTGTCCGATCTCGAGGACCGCATCATCAACGAAGTCTTGAGACGTTCCGACGGAAATAAATCCCTTGCCGCCAAACATCTCGGCATTACCCGTTGGATGCTCAATCGCCGACGAAAGCCCGATTCTTAAGGTAGTTTGGGGTCGCCAAACCCTTCATATCTGCTCTACTGGAACTTCTACCCTGCATCATAGCTTTCCCGATCCGTGCATAGACGCACGGGCATGTGCGCCCGCACTCAGTCTCTTGGATTTCTGGTCGTAGTGACCTAGAGTCTAGCCTGAGCCTCTCGTCATTTTTCCTTTAACTATGCCGGTTTGAGTCACGGGACCACAGCCAGGATGTACGGCCTCCTTCTTGCTGTCTCTTTTAGTAATAACGAGATGAGTTTCTTGAGCGCGACCGAGTGCCAGCAAGTCAAATGATCCAATTCAATCGGCCCGAACAATATTGAGACACCGCCTATGACAACGTATGAAGCAGAAAGAAATGTAGAGTCAGCCGAAGATGAACTTCATGATACCGGGAGTGATCAACCTGTCCTGACAGAGCCGGTTGCCACACCTGGATCAGCCGCTTTCCAGGCAAAATATGCTGGACGTGATTTCGCTGCCGGCTTGATCGCCGGATCGATGGCGATCCCCTTGACGGTGGGCATCGCCATGATGTCCGAGTATCCTATCAAAGTTGGACTGGCGACCGTTGCGTTTGCCTGCTTTATCGGCTGGATCAATGCCTGGTTCAGACCAGGCAACTACATCGGCTGTCCAGGAATCGCGGCGGGTCTGGCACCGGTGTTGGCCGTCGGCGTTGCCACCTTTGGCATGGAGAATATGGCCTTCGCGATTTTTCTGACGGCGACCATCCAAGCCATCATCTGGCAATTCAATTGGCAGCGCTATATTTTGGTCGCCGTTCCGGTCTACCTCGTTGAGGGGCTGTTGGCCGGTGTCGGGCTGAAAATCGCACTCAAGTTTCTGACCTTCACCTATGAGCTCCCCCCAGGCATGGAAGACGCTGATTCGTTTCTGAACAGCGCGCGTATCCAGATGATCCTGATCTCCATGGTTGGTTACGGCGTCTTCGTCTATCTCTTCCTCAAGTTTAAGAAGACACAACCTGCCATTCCCTATTTCGCACTGATTGCGGCAGGAACGATCCTCGCGCAATTCGTCACGGTGCCGATGCTATCCATGGAAGATACGGATCTCAAGTTTGCGCTGCCAATCCCGCACTTTGATAGCCCCTTCATGGTTATCGCCATAGTAGGGTTTGCAGTGATGCTGGCCATGATTGACGTCATCGAACAGGTGATGAGCAATGCTGCGATTGAAAAGATCGACCCGCTCAAGAGGAAATGCAACAGCAACAATAGTCTGCTGGCGATCTGGATCGCTAATATGGGTGCCAGTTTCTTTGGCGGCATGACCAATCTAGATGGGTTGGCCAAGAGCACGACCAATCGCTTGGCTGGGGCCTACACCAAATTTTCCGTCCTCATCATCGGATGTGTGGTGACCTTCTTTACCTTCAACACACACGCGCTGGCCTATCTCCCGAAGTTTGCCTTGGCCGTGATCATGATCTTCACAGGCTGGAAGATGATTGAGGGCCTCATCCATGTAACCCACCATGGTCCCTATGCCATGATCCTGGCTATTTTATGCGGAATTCTGGTCTTTAAGATCGGGATTTTTGAAGGATTGTTGATTGCGATGGCAGTTCACGGGATCGTACACTATATGATGTATGTCAATATTGAAAAAATGCCCGGAAGTGTGATTGTCAAACGATACCTTGATGATCTCAAGAAGAATGGCGGTGATGTCAGCTAGAAAATTCACTCCACATTGATCACAGGGTTAAGAGCCACGAGGATGGGGAGACGACTAGTGGCCTCCTTCACTCACCTATCACCGATTAAGGGGAACGCCTCTCCATGTTCATCAAAATTCTGGCGGCGATCGACGGGAAAGACAGTTCCATGAAAGCATTGATGGAAGCGAAGCGCATGGCTGTCTCCAACCATGGAACACTCCGCATTGTCTATGTTGCCACCGAGGATACCGACCAGAAATCCAGTCTTAGGCTGTTGGCGCAGGCCAAATCCGCCGTTGACGACGGAGTGACCGTAGACACCCGTGTCCTACACACCGAGGCCATGTACGGCGTGACTGGAATCGTCGACGCCCTCGCAAACGGTGCACGAGAATGGGGCGCTGATCTTGTGGTGGTGGGAAGCTCACATCGCGGAGCGCTGGAACGGTGGGTCATCGGTTCAGTCGCTGAACAGTTGATCTCCAAGATTGATGCCTCGGTGCTTTTGGTTCGTTCGCCTTAGTGCGAACCCCACTAACTCAACTCCACATCTAAGCCACTCTCCCGACAGTTTCTAGAGTCGCTAACATAGTAGCCGAGCATCGATGCACAGGTTGCAGTGCGACCCGTGCGCTGATGCACGAGCAATTTACCATGTTGAGACACCCGCTTCTTCGACGCAATTCGCGAATCCCTATTTCCCACGCATGTATTTGAATTGTTTAGATGCGTGCCTGCCGTGCAGACTTCAAACAGTCTGGACTCTGATTTGCATTTACCATCACTTGAGTGAACGGATGGTCCGATTGCCCTTCCAGAGGTTGTGGACCTACGACGGAGAACCTGGATTCAACAAAGCCTATTGATAGACGGGACAGTCCGGTAGGCGCGAAGGCGCCACCGAGTGACTCGTCAGTCCCACCCCTAAGAGACGCACGATGAAGTCCTTAGCGACAGCAGAGATGGCTATCACGTCAGAGGACATTACCTCACTCCACGACATGGATAGGGTCTGCTCGTCCAAAGACTTGGGTGTTGGCACACCCTGCCTTTCGTCTGAACATGAAGCGTTTCTTCGCGAGCACTACAGCACAAAACTCGAAGATCCACGAACCGGACGTTGGATTCGTTCGTGGCGCACGGAGGGGTAGACCATGGCGAGTGCGTTGACCAATAAAGCTGAAATGGAGTATGCAATCACGTTGGCCGTGTTGGACTTTCACACGGAATTCATGAAGGCCCATTATTCCAGCGTCCATGTGCATGTGTGTGATGAACTCATCGAAGTTGCGTTGGCGAGAACCACCTCTATTCCAGCCGAAAACCAGCTGGCAAGGTCGACTGAAGGGCGTGCGCTTCTTCGCCAGTTTCACCGAGCCATGTTCGACTCGTGTCAGAGCCTTTTGTGTACGCGAATTGAGGACGCGATCGGGGCGAAGGTGCAGAGCCTCATCGCAGATGTCGATCCGTCAGCCGGAAGAACCACGCTCATCATCCGGCTGCAAGAATCTCTTACCACTTCCACTGCACGTCCCTCGAACAGTTAGACGAATTGGCTATCCCTCAAATTCAGATCGTTGCGGTTTTCATCCCTGGAACCTTGCAGCGAGAGAACGCTGTCATTGTGACCACGCCGATGCAAGTCACACCGAACGAGCACTAGATCACGTTCTTCTGAGTTCGTCGTTCTGACGAGTTTTTCAGAACACCTGGCGCGCATCCCAGCATCTATTTCGAGATGGGTCCGAGACAATGTATCTATGTGTCCATGAACTGAGTGATTGTTTACTTGTTGTTTACATGCTGGTTATATACCGGATACGAGAATGCATTATATGAGTGGTTCGGATCTGTCACACACGTACGCGCCTGAAGGTCAACGCCATCGTCTGCCTGCAGGGAGAGAGCTGAGTCCACTTCAATCATAGGAAAGGAGTTGGCATGAACTACATACGTCGGTCCATGGCACTACTGGTCTTCACCGTTATCGGCATTGGGGGTTGCGCGCACGAGTGGTCCTCGATGTCAGAGCCACATCCCGTCACTGCGGCGGATATGCAAGCCGTCTTGCGTGATGAATGGTCTCGACACCTCTTCTGGATTCGCAACGTTGTCTTGGACAACGCGAAAAGTGATCTGAGGTCTCGAGATTTTGCGGAGAAGGCCGTAGCGACCAACACAAGAGATATGGCGAAGACATTTGCTCCGTTCTACGGCGATGCGGCCTCTGAACGGTTCCGCACCTTGCTGACGAGGCACTATGGCGTGATTAAAGCCTACTCCAAGGCCACTGTGGATGGGAATAAGCGCCGCCAGGATGCAACCATGGTCGAATTTGCCTCGATCACCGACGAAATGGCCACCTTTTTTAGTGGGATCAATCCTCACCTTTCCAAAGAGACGGTCCGAAATCTATTTGCCACGAATGTTGACCATCATGTGGCTCAAATCAACAAGTTCCAAGACAAAGATTACGCCGGCGAGGAAGAAACCTGGCCGGTGATGGAGCATCATATCTATGTGATTGCCGATGCCCTCACGGCCGCCTTGGTGAAACAGTTTCCAGCGAAGTTTATGTAACTCGTGCGCCATGGAAGCCAATACGGTGGGTACGGCATCGTCGTGGACAATTGAGTACTTGCCAGCCTGAATCCTGATGAATGTCGATTCGGATGACAGTTTCGACGTTCATGCGCGGCCCACTTCGGCCGCGCAAAGAATCTGATGCCCGCTTGCCCATGCAATGGTATTCGGCTGCACCCTGATCGTTCGTGGCTCCGGCGTATCAGCGTAGACCCAATCCAATCCGTGGCACGCTCGTGCGGCCACGAACCGGTCCGGCTTACCTTTTTCATCAGATCGAGCGGCTGCCTTCTGCCCGACAGGTTGGCTACGACGTCAACGATGCCGAGAAAGCGGCGAAAGAGATGAAGAGAGAAGCCTGTTTGTCGGAACTTATGAACAGTCTGCTGAAAAACTCGAATTCTGCTTCGCGCACCGTTGCACGATGACAGAAAGACCTCTGGCACTCTACATCTCAGAATACTCAAAAAGGCCGTCCAGCAAGGCCGCAGAGAGCGAAGAGGCGAGGCGTACGCTTCGGTACGTTGAGCCCCTGAGTGATGCGAGGACGCCGCTGGAGGACTTTTTCAGCATTCTGTGAAAGGGCCTTGGCTTGGAACCCATGGGAACTACGACGGGCATGAGTTTCCGATCGTCTTTGCCGCCGGTTTTTCACGAGACTCAGTTCACCGCTACCTATTCCCGTTCTGCAGTTCTCGATCCATCGTAAAGACGAACACCCGCTCACCGAGTTGCACATGCCGTTCCGCCGGCGCGCAAGAACCTCTCATCCTTCGTTCTCGAAGGGAAATGTAATAGAACCGATGCAGTGGCTGACGCTCATCTTGTTCGGCTTTACGATTCTCGCAGTCACCACGAACATCATCGGCAACGCACTCTCTCACCTGGTCGGTGTCGCGCTGATGGGGCAGGCGAAAGGGGAATATACGTTTTTCGGTCATCTTAAGTGGACTTCCGCGATTGCGCTTGGGTATGGCGCGAGCATTCTTGTCCACATGTGGATCAATGCCCGCAGGTTCTGAGTGAGAAGAGTGCTGAAGAATCGGGCCACCCTACTCTGCCGTTGACCGCTTTCTGCACACGATCACCGCCGCTGCACCCTGCATCGAAGTAAAGAATTGGAGTGGATGATTGGGTTTCGGACCTGCGACCTCAAGATCTACAATCCGGCGTTTTCCCTAACTGCTCCTTTTCTCCAGTTTACGGGTGTACATGATGCAAGAACGATTGACATCTGCATACCCAGTACATACGATACAAGCACACTCACAACAGGATTGCTCATGCGCACGACTCTGGATCTCAACGAGAAGCTCATTCGGGAACTCATGGATGTGACTGCCGCCAAAACGAAAACCGAGGCGATTCATCAAGCTGCAGCCGAGTTGATTCGGAGAAAGAAGTTGGATCAACTCAAATCGTTAAGCGGCACAATTCATCTTGACCTCAACTGGAAGAGCTTGGAACAAGCTGAGATCCGTCATCAAACTGTGTTGAAGCGCCGCCGCCATGGTCATCGCTGACACGTCAGTTTGGATCCCCTTCTTTAATCGACCAGATTCCCCCGAAAAGACCTCCCTCGACATGCTTATTGACGCAGACGAGGTTGCGTTGGTCGGTGTCGTGCTGGCTGAATTGCTCCAGGGTTGCCGGACTTTGACTGAACGAGCCACGCTCTCCGAGTCCCTTTTAGCCTTGTTCTACTTTGAAGTGACTCAGACCACATGGCTCCGAACAGGTGATCTTTCGGCGCAGTTGCTCCGCAAGGGCGTGACGTTGCCTCTCTCGGACCTGCTCATTGCCACCTTGGCAATCGAGCACGATTGCCGCGTCTACAGTTTGGATACTCATTTCAAGAAGATTCCTGGCCTGCGGCTGTACGTGCCAGTCTCTACCTGATGAGTTACCCGCAAATGAGTCCCGCTAGGCGTTAAGCCACTGACCTCCATCTACGCAGCCATACGAATAGGAATAGAAGAGTTATGAAGTGGATGACTGGCGTCTAACTGGCCACCTCAAGATCCACAATCCGGCGGTCCACTACCGAGCTCCATTCTGAAGTTCTCGATCCATTGTAAAGACGAACACCCGTTCTCCGAGCTGCACATCGATATCGGTGAACAGGCCAAGAACTTTGGCCCCGGTGATCTCACTGACCTGTTCGCAGAGCTTATCACGGCCCTGAGCAATCAAGTTTTGCCGAAGTTGCTTTACCATCTCGACCCCTTCCGTTGTCTTGGCCAGCTGCCGCTCAGCCGGCGTGAGAACGCCCTTCAGCCGGACAACAACGAGGTCTCGTGCGACCAGCGCACGAACCTCATCCGGACCTCGTCCAAGGAACTCCTGCTCGAACTTGATGATTGCGCTGCGTATCGCGTTTTCCATACGTTCTTCCCGGTCGATTATAGAGTCGCATAACGAGCCGAACAAGTGTTGGCTTAGGACTTTCGTCTTCATCCCCAGCCGATAGTTGGGCTTTGGGAACCCTGGCTTCCGATGGTTGAGAGACCCAGTGCTTGAGATGAACCTTGACGTTGTCCTCCGAACCGTATTATTCATGGTGCCGCATTTACTAGTACGGCAATGCTGTCCATCCTCATAATTTCTTGTGGATAGGCAGAATGCCTGGTTCTTCCCTCATTGGGCCGTAGGGCGACCAGCAGTTCGCATGAGAGGCCGGTCGCAGTACAAGCCAACCGTCTGGGACGATTTCGCATCGTCCTATTGTGGTTGGCTTTTTTCTTTTCAGAGGCGATCGTGTGTTGACCTGGGTGTTCCTACTTGTCCCGTTTCTTCCGCTGGTAGCCGCACTGGTCGTGCTCTGCGCCGAGGACGCGACTCGATATGCTCACGCGAAGATCGCCACGTGGCTGATAGGGGCGGCCTGTATCGGGTCGGCCGTCACGCTCTACGTCGTCACGACCTCCGGGCCAATAACCATCCGGTTCTATGCCCCAGCTACGGCCGCTTCCTTGACCATCCCGATCGGCTTCTACATCGACCGGCTCAGCGGGGTCATGATGACGCTGATTGCCGCTGTTTGTACGATCATCTATGCCTATTCCACGAACTACATGTATCAAGATCTCCACTACCGCCGGTACCTGGCGCTTATCTGCCTCACGGATTTTGTGCTGATCTGCATGGTGTCGAGCTCGAATCTCATGATGCTGTTTTTATTTTGGCAGCTACTCAGCTACCTGCTTTACCTCCTGGCCCACAATCATAGCCACACCCCAACCCTTGAGGGCGCGTATAAGACGTTTACCGTCCTGCGCCTTGCCGACATGGCCTTGCTGATGGGGATCATCCTCGCCTACCAAGTGTACGGTACACTCGAGCTGCCGGACCTGTTTGCACGAGCGACCGCCTCGCGCACGACGGTCGCGCTCTGGCCCGGCATGGACATCGATGCCGCCACGGCCATTACGTTGCTGATGTTCGTGGGGGCCATGGGCAAGTCCGCCCAGTTCCCGCTCCACTTGTGGTTACCGAGTTCGCTGTTTGCCCCGACCCCCGTGCATGGCCTCCTGCATGCCGGCATCATCAATGCGGGCGGGTTCTTGATCAATCGGTTGGCCCCGCTCTTCGGCATGAGTTCCACCACCCTGCATGTGGCCTTTGTGATCGGCACCGCGACGGCGGTCATCGGCGCCTCCATGATGCTGGTGCAGAACGACATCAAAAAGACGCTCGGGCTTTCGACGATCGGCCAGATGGGCTACATGATCATGGAGTGCGGCTTGGGCGCCTTCTCGCTCGCGGTGTTCCACCTCATCGCGCACGGCCTCTTCAAGGCCACCGTCTTCCTCAATTGCGGAAACGTCATTCAGAAAGCCCGTTTGGAGCCGCACTTTCCCCACACGAAACACGACCAGGCGCACCATGAGGAGGGACAACTTTCCAGACTCACCTGGTCAACCGGGTTCGCGACGACGCTGGTCATCCCGCTGCTCATTCTGCTGGTGACGCATGGTGTCCTGCATATTCCGCTCTTGGAATCACAGGGGACTGTCATCATCCTCTTCTTCATCTGGATCACGTCGTCGCAAGCGATTTTGACGCTCACACGACTACGGGCGGTCGCTTCCTGGAAAGTCTCGTCGACCATGTTGGTGACCTTGCTGTTCGTCATCTTCATCTATCTGTTTGCCGTTGAGTCGTTCACGGCGTTCCTCTATCCGAACCCTGCGGAAGTGGCATCTTATTTCAAGGCGGCGGACCTTCCCGACTGGCTGTTCGACCTCATCATCGTCGGCTCCACTGGGCTGACGGTGCTCGGCTGGTGTTATCTCTACCTGCAAGCCCATGGGCGACGTGTGTGGATGCCGTCCTGGATCGATCATGTCCGCAATCGACTCTACGTGGCCCTCATGAACCGACTCTATGCAGACGAATTGTATGCTCGCGCCGGACGCGCCATCATGCGAGTGGTCCATTGGATCGATAAGCAGGAGCAGGGGTGGTCACGATGACGGGCCACGCCCTTTTCCCCTGGCTCTCGACTACTGTGCCGCTGATCGGTGCGCTGACCGGTCGAATATTCTGCTGGCGGGACCCACACCAACTCAAGACATCCTGCCTGCTCTGGTCGGTTCTCAGTCTGGCCCCGATTGCCGCGGCGGGTGTGACCGCGCCGGAAGGTCCCTTGCTGCTGTATCTGCTCCCGATCGCCTCAATCATCTCACTCTTGGGACAACCGACTCATCAGGACCACCGTCTTTCCTGGCTGATGACTCTGCTCTGTCTCGGGTTGGGAATTGGGGTCATCTCCCATCCTAGTGTGATTGGCCACTTTTTCTTGCTGGCACTGCTGGCCACCATCACCGGCCTGTTGATCAAACACCACACGACCCTGTGGCCCATTTCCTGGTGGGGCATCGGCCTCTTCGGTCTCGCGGGCTTGGGTGTGATCATGGCTGCGTTCACTGATCCTCCGATGTCGTCCTCAGCCGCGTTCCTGACCTGCGTGGTCCTCATCCCGCTCCTCCCGTTCCATACCGGATATCTGACGGCGCTCACGCGCCTACCGGGCAACCTCCCGTCTTTTGCTGCGGTCCTCCTCCCTTCCGTCGGCCTGCACGTCATGGTTGCGATGCTTCCGACCGTACCCAGTAGCATCACCGGTCTCGTCAGCCTCTTTGCCCTGGCCGGCGCCCTCTATGGGGCGGTCAAGGCGCTGGCACAGACACGCGTTCGACTGATGTTGTCCTACGGCAGTCTTTCCTTCTTCTCAGTGCTCTGGTGGTTTGCCGCCACGTCGCATATGGCGACCTCGCGCGCGGCCGTACTCATCGCAGCGATCAGCCTCGCCACGTGCGGGCTGCTTATTGCCTGGCAAATCATCCGGACGAGGTACGGGGATGATGTGGATCCGCTGTCGATCAGTGGGTTGGCCTCGTTCATGCCGAGCTATGGAGTCCTGCTCTCGCTCCTCGCGCTGGCGGCGATGGGCCTGCCGCCCTTCGGGGTGTTCGCGGGCTTCATGGGGTTGCTGCTCCATTCACCGATCCCCTCGCTGTTCGGTCTTCTTATTATTCTTTCAGCATGGCTGGCCGCCTCCTGGTACATCATGAGCGCTGTCCAACGGCTGTTATTCGGCGTGAAGCGGAGTGACATACGGCATCACGACGTCGTACCCGGTGAATGGGGGGCACTCGTCGCCACGATTCTGGTATTGGCTCTGCTCGGATTGGCCCCGAACAACTGGTTTGCGTCCACCATGGCCACACAGCCGGTCGACGGAGTTTCTCGAGGTACCATATGGCAACAATGAACGACGTGATGGACCTCGAATCGAGACGAATGGAATTGCGCGGCGTGGTTCGACTCGCCGGCGAAGTGATCGCACAGTACTGGCCGATGCGGACCTTTGTTCACCACAATCCACTCCACAGTCTGGAATACCTTCCCTTTGAGGAAACCGTCCGACGCGGCAAGCAGTTTCTGAACGGCGACGGCTATCTCCCGAGCGACGTGTATCGAGCCTACCTGACCTCCGGTCGAATCCGCCTCGAGCATGTGGCTACCGCACTGCAGCCGTTGACGCAGGATCGACAGATCACCCTTGGCTCGCGAACGGTCACGCATGGTGAGGTGTTGCGAGCCTGTCTGACGGAAGGACTCTGCTCACCGGCGCGTGAGCCGCTCGATGACCAGCTGGAAGATCCCGATAGAGATCTCATTGAGCGCATTGCGCGCCAATTGGAACTCGTTCTTGAGACGCCTTCTCTGGACGATCGAATCCAAAAAGTCGTGACTGACAACCAGTCCTCGCTCTGTCGGTGGCTGACATTGTCTCACTGGTGTGACGACACCCTCGGCACCACGATCGTGCAAAGTATCAATGACCAAATGATCAAGTGGTGCTCAGCCTTTCTCGACGAGGGCCATGCCGCCTGGCCCATGCCCGATCGTGAGGAGGGACTCTACCACGCGTGGAAGCGCCTGGCGGGCCAAGAATGGTCGCTTCTCGGTATCGCCGACAGCCGCCGCAAGATCGCCGCACTACCCGATTATCCGGAAGACGTGCTCCTGGAAAGCCTAGAGATGTTGGGCATTCCGATGGAACTGCAGCAAGATTATTTGTCGCTGCAGTTGACCGCCTTGCCCGGCTGGGCCGGCTTTATTAAATGGCGCGGTGAGGAGCGGGACTACCCGTGGCAGCAAACCCACCCCGTGGGTCTTGTGAAGTTCCTGGCGATCCGCTTGTGGTATGCACGAGAACTTGTGCAGGCAACCTGTCGGGACTACCTGGACATTCAGGGACGATTCGAGGACATCGCCGCGTACATGCGTGACTATTCGGAAGAATACTATCTGCGGCGGCAGCGGATCGCCGGCCACTTGCCTGCACTGTATGCCGAAGAAGTCGATCGGTTGGCCCATCGGAAAGGCCAAGGGTGGAGCACGGTGCTTACTCGCTACCGTACCGACGTCGTTCCCAGGCAGCAGGCTGCAAGTCGGCGTGGTGCCGCGCGCCGACTCCTCACGCTGGGGCGATCGCTGGGTATCGAGGGTGTGCAGTTGGCCGAGAGCCAGGCCCAGGATCTCAAACAAGCCATTGAATGGATAGAAGCCTTCCCGGAATCGAACCATGGACCGATATGGCTGAAGGCCTTTGAGGCTGGCTATCACGAGCCTCTGATTGGACAACTCATCGAGGCTTCCCGACGTTCGGCAGGACCTCCCGACGCAGTCGCTTCGATTCGCCCCTACTCACAGTCGGTCTACTGCATTGATGTGCGATCGGAACCGTTTCGTCGCCACCTCGAAACAGTCGGGCCGCATGAGACGTTCGGCTTTGCCGGTTTCTTCGCTGCCTTCATCCGCTACCGTGCGTGGGGAACGGAACATGACACCGAACAGTTCCCGGTCATCATGCGCGCAAAGAATGAAGTCCGTGAAATACCTCGCAGCTACCTCGATCACCAGGTTTCAAAGCACCAGGCCTGGGCCAAGTGGGTCCATGCCGGGCACACCCTGCTGCATGACCTGAAAGAAAACGTCATCACACCGTACGTGATGGTCGAATCGATCGGCTGGTTTTACAGCCTTCCGATCTTTGGAAAGACGCTCCTTCCGTCTCTCTACCGGCGGATTGCGAATTGGCTTCGGCAACAGTTCGTGCCGTCGCTCCCAACGACGCTCACAGTCGACAAACTGTCACCCAGTGAGACTCGAGAGATGCTCAAAGTCGAACAACAGGAGCTGATTCGGAGGGCGCTTGTGGAAAGACTTGGATTGCGCAGTGCCAGGATGACGCCCTCACTCATTGAAGGGCTCCGACAGCGGGTCCTTCAAGAAACCAACCCACAGGAAGCGCTGTACCTCAAGGAGGCCGAGAGCGTAGGCCTGAAGGCAGAGGCACTCGATGCGTTCGTCACGGCCCTGCAACGAGAGTACGATCTGAATCCCCGGGCTTCGTCGCGATACAAGGAACGGCTGACGAGAACCGGGTTTACGCTGGAGGAGCAGACGCTGACCGTCGACACTGCGCTGCGGATGATGGGGCTGACCAAGAACTTTGCCCGCCTCGTGCTGTTCTGTGCCCACGGTAGCACGTCGGAGAATAATCCCTATGAGTCGGCCCTCGATTGCGGAGCCTGTGGAGGCAATGAAGGCAAACCCAATGCGCGTGTGCTGGCCATGATGGCAAACAGTCATCTCGTAAGGGATCGCTTGAGGAAGACCGGCCTTGAGATTCCATCCGACACGCATTTCCTCGCTGGACAGATGGATACGACCACCGATGCCGTTGAGCTGTTCGACCTGGAAGACGTCCCGCCCACCCATCGTACTGACTTGGCGAGACTGCAGGAAGATTTGAAAGAAGCCGCGCAGCTAGCCAGCCAAGAGCGGTGCGGCCGATTCCCTGAACTCCTACCGGCCCTCACTGACTCGCAGGCTTCAGCCCATGTACGCCAGCGGAGTGTCGACTGGAGTCAGGTCCGCCCAGAGTGGGGGCTCTCGAGCAACACCACCTTCCTGATCGCCAGACGTGATTTGACAAAGGGCTTGGATTTTCAGGGGCGTGTGTTCATGCATTCGTATGACTATCGAGAAGATCCCAGCCATCGCTTCCTGGAGGTGCTGCTTACCGCTCCACAGGTCGTGGCGCAATGGATCAACATGGAGCATTATTTCTCCGCCGTCGATAACGAAGTCTATGGGAGCGCCAGCAAGATCTACCACAACGTGGTGGGACGGTTCGGCATCATGTCCGGCCCTTGGAGCGACCTCCGGCTTGGATTAGCCAGACAGACCGTCATGAACGGCGAGATGCCGTACCACGAGCCGATGCGTTTATTGACGATGGTTGAAGCCCCACGGAAGGGAATCGAGAAATTGATTGCCCGACACGAAGTGCTTCAGCACTATTATCACAACGAGTGGGTCCATCTCGTCGTGCTCGACCCAGAGGACAGGACCTGGTATCGATATCGACCCAACGGAGCATGGACCCGCATCATACAAGACGTATCACAAGTGACATCGCTGATTTCGTGATCAGAAGAACCGGGGGCCGGAAAGGAGATTCTTGATGGGCAAGGCAAGTTTGCATCCAATGAAAGAAGTTCGTGTGATCGTCGCGGGTGAGCATCGCGCATTCGTGACCGAGCTGTTGGACCGAGTCCAGGCCTCCGGCTACACAATTATCGGAAATATTTCAGGCAAAGGACACCATGGAGTTCGGGAGGCACACTTCATGTTCAGCGAGCAAGAGAGCCTCGAAATGATCCTCACGGTCGTCCCGGAAGAAAAGGTCGAGCCCATTCTTGCCGGCCTTCGCCCCCTCTTCGAACGGCATTCCGGCTTCATGTATGTCGCTGATGTCGCCGTCGGCCGCCAGGAATACTTTGGGAAACAGAAATAGTTTCATCTCTGACAGTCGGTTGTTGGTCTGATATTGACCGGATCCTAGCCAAACATGAAAGCTGGTATATAATATTTCTATCAGCGCTTGCATCATGATGTTGTCCACTATAGGCCCAAGATAATCGCCTCGCACCAGAGAAAGGTTTGTACATGCGAGTACTTTTGTTGTGGCTTGTACTTGTCGTCGTTCCCACCGTGAGCTTTGCCGATGTGCCGCAGCATACGGAAGTCTGCGTCGCGGCAAGTGAACAAGACATTGCCACCCTGTTCGACCGCTGGAATGAATCGCTCAAGACGGGCGATCCGCACAAGGTGGTCGCCCACTACGCTCCAAAATCCGTGTTACTCGCCACGCTCTCGAGCAAGCCTCGCTTTACCGTTGAGGAGAAGGTGGATTATTTCCGTGATTTCCAGCTGAATCAGCCGGAAGGCCGCATTGAGTCCCGTACGATCGAGCTCGATTGCAATACGGCAATCGATGAGGGCCTGTACTCCTTCACCTTGCAGAAAACCGGGGTCACCGTGAAAGCCCGATACACCTTCACCTATAAGTGGGATGGAACGCAGTGGCTCATCACCAGCCACCATTCGTCCAGGTTGCCGGCAGAGCAAGCGCCACCGGAGGAACCCGTCCACGCGGTGGCCCGACATTCAGAAGTGTGTGTGGCCGCCAGTGAAAAAGAAATCGAGGCCCTCTTGGATCGATGGAAGGAATCACTTCAGAGCGGCAACGCCCACAAGGTCATGACCCATTACGCCGCGAAGTCCGTGTTACTTCCCCTCTCGTCGACGAAACCCCGACTCACGCTGGACGACAAGGAAGACTATTTTCGCCATTTCCTGAGAGACCGACCTTCGGTGCAAGTCCAGTCCCGCACGATCGAGATCGACTGCAACACGGCAATCGACGAAGGCCTCTATACCTTTACCTTCCAGAAGGCCGGAACCATCGTCAACGCCCGATACAGCATCATCTACAAGTGGGATGGCCTCCAATGGTTGATCACCAGTGACCACTCGTCAATCTACCCTCAATAACTTTAGCGAATGCCAGAGTCGTGTTCAAAGCTCTGGACACCGCCCTGCCTGACAAGTTTCTACCCAGTAACTTAGGAACACGTATCTACCTTACCAAGCATCCTCTCCTCCCACGAACGGCTAGTTGCGAATCTGACTTCCTCGAAACTATACTGGGCCCCTTAGTTTGAGCTCTGTTTCACGTGGCAACCTGTTTTTACATATCCATAACGTCCCAGGGGGTGATCAATCCACAAGGGGAGGAGAGGTCATGAGGGCATTTTTTTTATTGCTGGCGGCTGTTGCTGTGACCGTAGTGGGCTGTGCGGGAAAACCAGTTGAAACGGCGAAAGCCGATTCCCTTCATAAATTTAACCACGTGGTCCCGAAACATTCCGAAGTGTGTGTGGCGGCCACCGAGGAGGATATTGCAGCGTTGTTTGACCGCTGGAATACCTCACTACAAACTGGGGATGTTCATAAGGTCTCCGCCAACTACGCGCCAAAGTCCGTGTTGCTTCCGACAGTGTCGAGCAAACCACGACTCACACCCTACGATAAAGAAGACTACTTTCACCATTTTCTGGAAAACCAACCGGTCGGGCACATCGACTCTCAAGACGCTCGTGAAATCGAGATTGACTGCAATTCCGCGATCGATACAGGACTCTATACCTTCACCTTCAAGAAGACCGGTGCCGCTGTGAAAGCGCGGTATACGTTTACCTACAAGTGGGACGGGAAACAATGGTTGATCACCACCCACCATTCGTCCGCTCTGCCCACGGTGGACGCACCTCCGACACATGTTCACCAAGTAGTTGCGCAACATGCGGAAGAATGTGTGGAGGCCAGCGAGGAGCAGATCGCCGCCTTATTCGACCGCTGGAATGGAGCCCTCCAGACGGGAGACGTTCATAAGGTTGCGGCTAATTACGCACCAACATCCCTTCTTCTACCGACCGTATCGAGCAGACCCCGATTTACAGCTGTTGACAAGGAGGACTACTTCCACCATTTTCTCGAGAACCACCCAGTGGGAAGCATTGACTCGCGTGAAATCGAGATCGATTGCAACACGGCGATCGACACGGGACTCTACACCTTCAGATTTCAGAAAACCGGGGCCAGTGTCAAAGCCCGATACACCTTTACGTACAAGTGGGATGGGAAACAATGGCTGATTACCAGCCACCATTCATCTGCGGTTCCACCGAAGGAGTAGCCTGAATAGGCCAGGGTTTCTCACCCCCTGCTAGCCCTCTATCCCAGTGCCCCATCACCGGCGTCAGGTGGACCTACCACTTGAAGCTGGTGACGGCGGTGTCGATATCATTGGACGGTTTCCCCCACGGCTACTCGCTACTCATGGCACGATGAGATCGCGTCTCAGTGCACACCAGCTGCACCATCGTACGATGGCCCTGACCCTATGCATGATTGAGAAGAAGGCTCTGAGCTCTTGAGAAAGAGCGCCACACCCCTACATTTGAGGCATTGTGGAAGCCCGGTCGGCTCAGCGATAAGTGACAGGCACCGGTCACGAGCAGCTTTCACCATGTCACAATTCTTAAATTTGAGCCAGCACGCCAGCGATGAGGAAGTTCACTACCTGACGTCCCTGCTTGTCTATCATCTCGTTGATCGGTGTGGAGGGGAATTGCAATTCACTCCCGAGGAGATGCGACAGATCCGAGAGAAGCTCGCCAGCAAAATGGTGCAGATCCGACTCGGGAATGACTTGCGACTTCGCATCATCGATCGCCTACCCGAACTCCAGTAGGCAACCTGCCTCGTAGAGGGTAGCGGGTCACGAAGGCCATCATCCTGGTTCGATCCCTCCCCCACCCATCCCGATTGGTGAGAGTCCTAGCCAGACCGATCTGTGCCATGCTCTCTTACAGATTGATAAACAGCTGAAATAAGATGACGTGGTTCATCTGATTCGCCAAGTTGGGAATCGACCGGCTGTTGAGGAGCTGATTTTGGTAACCCACGTCCAGATTGACATATTTCGAAAACGTCCGGTTGATCCCAACAAAGACCCGGTTCTGGTCGAAGCCGGCCTGGGGTCCACGCGCGCCAACTGTGTTCAGGTGAACGAAAATTTCATCCGCCACAACCAGTGCCCATTCTGGAGCCATCGGTAGTGGATACTGCCCCCGCAACATCGTGCGGAACCGGACGGCGGTGCCGTCCACATGCTCGATCCAACGCTCCTCAAGACGTGTGCGGCTGGTGATCGTGAAGGAGTCGAACTTTCGCTTATACAACACCTGCTGATAGATGCGACTCTCGTCGAAGAACGGCGACTGAGGGGGCGTATGCTTCTGATTATAGTTGCCGACCCAGGCATAGCCTTGCCAAATGGAGAGATGTTCCGTCAGTTGATAGCCAAGAGCCGGACGAAGTAGCAGCTGATCGATATGGCCGTCCTCGTCCAGATCCGCGAAGCGCGGTTGAACTTCCATGTAAGCAAGAAAAGATGACGGCAGCTTCACCGTCATAAACACGGGTGACCATAGACGGAAGTCCTGGCTGAATGTCGAGGTGGATTGAGCGAAGGCTTCCCCCCCAACGAGCAGACTCCACACAAAAGCCACGATGGCGATCCCCTGCCCCCACTGACGTGCTCGTTGATTGGCTGTTGCACCCGACATAATTCCTCCTTAAGCAGGCATATGCCCGATATTCTCGAGATATCCCCGTATCCTGTTCTCGAGGAACGCGATCTCCATTTCTGCCTTTCTCAGCTCCTCACAATCCTTGGTCGAGGCAGACAACTCTGTAGATCGCTTTCGGCAGACCTTGTACCTTTTCTAGGAGGAGAAACGCTAGTCAAAAATGTGAGGGGTGCAACGCATCTGGTGCCATGGATTGCGCCCGTAGCGTGATTATGCTAGCTACTCATCATGCTGCCCATTTCTTCATCGGTTTCTATCCCCGATCATGAAATCGAGATTCATGCCATCCGCTCACAGGGCGCTGGCGGGCAAAACGTCAACAAGGTCTCGACGGCCATCCATCTACAATTCGATATTTGCGCCTCTTCCCTGCCACCGTTCTACAAAGAAGAATTGTTGAAGCTGCGAGATCACCGCGTATCAGCCGACGGCGTCATCACGATCAAGGCACAGCAACATCGGACACAGGAGCGAAACCGTGAGGACGCGCTGGAGCGGCTCCGCCTTTTAATTCAGAGCGTCGCCATCCCGCGCAAGAAGCGAAGGCCGACCAAGCCGACGAAGGGTTCACAGAATCGGCGGATTGAGGGAAAGAAACGGCAGGG
>CAKKRK010000188.1 GCA_919902665.1 Nitrospiraceae bacterium | reverse complement strand
TCACCTTCCTCGTCACAACACCGACGTTCTTACAGCTCTATTCCCGCCGTTGTACTCCTGAACAATTCAGTTCGGTACGGGTAATCCTCACCGGCGCAGAAAAGCTTCCGACCCGTCTCGCTCAGGCGGTCGAAGGTACGTTCGGAGTCGGACCGATCGAAGGCTATGGAGTCACAGAATGCGCCCCCGTGATTGCCGTAAATTGCCCAGACTTTCGCGCAGCCGGCTATTACCAACCGGCTTCACGACGTGGAACTGTGGGCCAGCCTCTTCCGGGGGTCTCGGTACAGATTGTCGATCCCGACAGTTACACCCCCCTGCCTTCAGGCACACCCGGCATGTTGCTGGTGAAAGGGCCAAACGTCATGAACGGATATCTGGGCCGGGAAGACTTGACCGCTCAGGTGATGCGGGATGGCTGGTACATCACAGGGGATATTGCCACGCTGGATGACGATGGATTCCTGACCATCACTGACCGGCTGTCTCGGTTTTCAAAAATCGGTGGCGAGATGGTCCCCCATGGCAAGGTTGAGGAGGCCTTGCAGCAGGCTGCTGAAGCCGACACACAAGTCTTTGCCGTAACCGGTCTACCCGATGAGAAAAAGGGAGAGCGTCTCGCAGTCCTCCATACCCTGGAAGAATCCCGCATTCCTCGCATCCTAGAAAGAGTCTCGGCGAGCGGCCTGCCCAATCTGTTCATCCCGGGGAAACATCAGTTCGTCAAGGTTGACGCGTTACCGGTTCTTGGAACCGGAAAGCTCGACCTGCGCGGCGTGAAGCGCATTGCAGTGGAACGCCTTTCATCTCATGATGAGATTCAGGGCTAAGATCGCGTTCCGTATGGCGACCGACCATGAAGCCACCCAAATCGCTCATCGATTGCCACGTCCATCTCGCGGCGTTACCAGATGGCGACAATGGTTGCTTCATCTCCCCGAAACTCCTTCGAAGTCCGCTCTTTCGCTTCCTGCTGTGGAAGCATGATCTCTCACCGACAGAGCCACGAGAGGCCAATCAGCGATATCTGGATCACCTCCTCACAGAGTTACGCGCCTCCCAACATGTCTCGCAGGCAGTGCTGCTTGGCATGGACGGGTTCTACGATCAGACCGGCCTGCTCAATCGCCAGCATACAGACTTTCTCGTCAGCAATGACTACGTCTTCAAAACCGTGCAGGCCCATCCCGATGTCTTTTTGGCCGGCCCTTCGATCAATCCGCAGCGCGAAGACGCGATAGATGAAGTCCATCGTTGCGCCGATGCCGGAGCTGTCTTGATCAAAGTCTTACCGAACGCCCAGCACTTCGACCCAGCTGATCCGAAATACATCCCGTTCTACCGTGCACTGGCGCAACGAAAACTGCCCTTCTTAAGTCATGTCGGCTATGAATTCAGTCTCATCGGAAAGGACCAATCGCTTGGAGATCCGGAACGGCTGCGCCTGGCGCTTGACGAAGGGGTGACCGTCATCGCAGCTCACGCCTGTAGCTATGGCCTGATGCTGTATGAGAAGTTTCTGCCCACTTTTCAAGAACTCGCGCGGCGTTATCCGCACTTCTACGCCGACATTTCGGCCCTCACCCAGCCTCACCGGCTGAAGATGCTGTTGCATCTCAGGCATTACCCCAAGCTTCATTCCCGTCTCCTCTTTGGAACCGATTATCCTCTGTCCGTCTTCCACATGGCCGCCTGGGGTCGCGTAGGCTTTGGCAGGTTGTGGAACATGATTCGCACACGAAACCGCTTCGATCGGCAAGTGGCGGTCTGTCAAGGTTTGAATCTGAATTTTCGATCTTTCGGCGAACTTGTTTCGGACCGAAGCACATACAGTTGAAAGTGCGGAACTGACGCACGTAGTTTGTCTATCTAAAACAAAAGGGCCGTTCTCTGTGCAGAGAACGGCCCTTTCCGTCACCACCCTGAAACTGACCGAGAAGATCTACGGGCTGACAGAGATTCGATCTTTGATCAGATCAAAGGTTTCTTTTGGAACCACGTTTTTTGCGACCAATTCACCCTTCACACGATAGGGACGATTGCTCACGATGCGATCGGCCTCATCCTGCTTCACTCCAAGAAAGAGAATTAAGTCATTTACTGACACCTTATTGATATTCATCGCCGCCGATGCAGCGACGGGAGAGACCGTCGCGGTTCCGGATGGAGCCTGGCTTGGTGTCAATGTCGCTGTTTGAGCTGCCGCCCCGGCATGGGAACGATCCTTGAGTTCTTTTTGATAACGTGCGACCAATGATTTCAGCGTGTCATTATGACGTTTTACATCCTGATATTCCTGTCGCACATTCTTATTCTGCGCCGATAACGCCTTGACTTTATCCTCAAGTTCCTTGG